>JANOKK010000265.1:0-6594 GCA_031419255.1 Betaproteobacteria bacterium | reverse complement strand
CTGCCGCTCACGAAATTTTTCCGGCACGCGGGCGGAAGGCTCCGGCGTGTTGCCGAGAATCACTGGCACAAAGAACGGCTGATCGTCCGCCATCAAGTGCGAACGATCCACGGCCAGCTTCCACTCCAACCGGAAATATCCTTCTTCGCGTTGCTGCGTGTTACCGGAAATGATCGGCACGAACAGCGCGCATTCCTTGATCTGTTTCCGGATGGATGCATCCCACGCGTCCCCGCCGCGCAATTCGCTTTGATCGAACCACACGTCCAGACCCGCTGCGCGCAGCGCCTCGCAAATGCGGCGCGCGGCATCGGCGTCCTGGGAGGCGTAGGAGAGGAAGATCGCTTGGCTCATTTTTTCGTGTCAGGCTCGACGAGCAGCGCCAAAATCTCTGCGTCATTCCGATAGCGCGCGAGGCGCGGATCAAGCCGGATCGTGGTGCGAATGATCGCACGTCCAAGCTTGTCTTCGGCCGCTTCGCGCATGATGGCCAGCGCGATGGCGCGTTCGCCAAGCAGCAGGTTGAGCCGAATCGCGCCCAACACCACACCAGTGTTGAGTTGTACGCGATAGGGACGGGGCAATTCCTGCACCAGAAGTGCGTTCCCCCGACGTGCCTCCTGCATCCGGCCCAATCGCATGTGCAACCAACTCTCCAGCCACAAGCGCAATTGGCTTCTCGTTGGTTCCAGCTTGTGACGAACCAATTCAGCCTGTGCGGCCTCGAAACGTTGCCGAGCCAGTTCGATCTTGCCTTGCAGCAACTGTAACTCGCCCGCCAGCAACTGCGTCGGGCCGTCGTAGTGAAAATCGTCCAGCCATGGCTCGGGGGTCGCGTCCAACGCCTTGAGGCCAAACGCCGGGTTCCCGCTCATGAGCGCGTATTCAAATTGACAAAAGACCGCGCGAGCGGTGCCGCGATAGCGATCCGAAAGTCTGTCGATCAACGCCTTCGTGCCCGCCTGGTCTCCATCGAGATAGAGCTTGTATCGGGCACGCTGCACGATGATGTCATCTATCGAACTCAGGGCAATGGCGCGGTCAAAGTGGGTCAACATGTCGTCCACCCTCGAAGCGTCCCGGTAGAGCCGCGCAAGATTGTAGTGGGTCAACGCGTCGTCGGGAAAACGCTCGACATTGCTTTTGCCAACGGCAATCAATTGTTCACTCGATACGCCCGGCGTGACGCTCATCACATTAACCAGCCCTCGATAGTAACGAGGCTCGTCCGGGCGGAGCGCGATGGCCTCCCGCAACAGCTTTGCCGCCTGCGGCAGATCAATGCGCCGGGAAAAAAGATAGATTGCCATGGTTTCCTTGGCATCCGGATCCTGCGGCGCGATGATGAGCCCGCGCTCGGCAAATCGCTTGGCCATTGCAAACCGTTCCTCGCTGCGGTCAAACCCGCGCAGGAGGTAATAGGCTTGCACCCGTCCCATGACGAGCGTAGCCTCAACGTCAGTCGGTCGCGCCGCGAGCACGGTCTTGACGAGATCTTCCGCCAGCGCCACATCTGCGGCGATTGCGCCAATTGCCTCAATGAGTTGAATCGCACGTTGCAGTTGCGGGTCGCGAATCGTGCTTGCGGGTGCTTTTTCCGAAGCATCTTTTCGTCCCCACGGACGCCAGATGGCAAGCCCTCCCGCAGCGGTGACTCCAACGACCATAAGTGCAGTCAATGTGACGCGCCGCGACGACGCGATCGGCATCGGCAATCGAGTTGTCGTATCCGCCTTGATGGTGCCAGGCGGTCTCTGCGCCGTGATCGGGCCTGCCGGCGCGAGCAATTGTTGAACATGTATCGCGAAATTGGTGATCGACTTGTCATCGTGCAATCGCGACCATTGCCTCTCACGAAACTTGTCGGGAACGTTCGCGTTCGCCTCGTTTGTATCATCAATCAGAACCGGCACAAAGAACGCCTTGTTGTCCGCCATCAGGTGCGAACGATCCACGGCGAGTTTCCACTCCAGCCGAAAATAGCCTTCACTGCGCGCATCGGTCGAAGCCGAAATGATCGGCACAAACAACGCACACTCCTTGATCTGTTTTCGGATCGACGCATCCCAGGCATCGCCGCCACGCAATTCGCTTTGGTCGAACCAGACTTCCAGCCCGGCTGCGCGCAAAGCGTCGCAAATACGACGCGCAGCCTCGGCATCCTGCGAGGCATAGCTTAGGAAGATGGCCTGGGTCATTCCGGGAACCCCGCACGCTTTAACAACGCCGCATAGCGCGAATCGGCGCGCAGCGGCGCAAGCGCTGAATCCACCTTGAACCATCCGGAATGTTGTTCGTAGTTATCGACAACGTCATTTAGCGTCGCGAAAGCGGCGTCAACGTTGCCAAGGTCAACCTGAGCCTGTGCGATGGCGTAACGCGAAAAAGAGTGCTTCGGTTCCCGGATAATGGCAGCGAGATACGCCTTCCAGCCGCCTGTCGCAAAGCTATCGCGATGGTACTTCGCCGATGCATTGTCGCCGCGCAGTTCAGCCGCCCTTGCGCGGTACTCGACCGCTTTCTCGTAGTCACCGTTGTCGCGCGCCAGACGGCTCAGTTGGTCGTGCGCCCACCAAGACCCCTCATCGATGTCGAGCGCCGCGTTGAGTCGTCGAAGCGATTCGTCGGGCTGCCCGGCATGTCGCGCGAGCATCGCAGAATTGATTCGCAGCGCAATCGATAACGGGTCAAGCGCCAATCCTTTCGAGAGCGCCGCTTCGGCTTTTTCGAACTGGCCCAGCTCCATTTGGCGATAGCCGACGTTCCGCAGTACTTCAGCATCGGTTGGCGCAAGAGACTGCGCAGCGCGCAACTCGCGCATGCTCGCCGCTCCGTCATGATCTGCGATCCACGCGACCCATGACTGAACCATGTGCGGTACGGCGAGAGTGGGGTCAAGCCTGAGTGCGGCTTCGGCCGCCACACCGGCGTGGCGTAAAAGCGCGAGCACCGTTGCGCCATCGAACGTCATCGCCCCGCCGTAGAAGGCCTTGTGTAGTAAGCCATGCGCCAGTCGCGCGTGTGCATCGGTGTAGTTCGGATCGAGGGCGATGGCCTGTTCGCATAGTTCAACGCCGCGCCTGACGTCATCCGGCCGCCGCTTGTTGAAGTAGAACCGTGCCTGCAAACAGAGCCGCTGTGCTTCCGGGCTATCGCTGCGCGTGCTGGTGGCGTGTGCAATCTCGCTGGCGACGTCACTCGCAACGTACTGCATTGACGATGGCGACGGCGACGCTGCGCCGCCCATCAACGCGGTGCGCAGTTCCTTCACCACCGACTGGGCAATATCATCCTGAACCGCAAAAATATCATCGAGCGTGCGGTCGTAGGTTTCCGACCAAAGCTGGTAACCATCGACCACTTTCACCAGTTGCACCGAAATGCGCACGCGATTGCCCGACTTGCGCACGCTACCTTCGAGCACTGTCGTGACATTCAGGGTGCGGCCGATTTCATCGACGGTCGTGGCCTTGTTCTTGAAGGAAAACGCGGAAGTACGCGCCGCGACGCGCAACCCCTTGATCTTGGCAAGCACATTAAGCAATTCATCGGCGAGGCCGTCAGAAAAATATTCGTCATCGGCGCTGGCGCTGCGATTGGCGAAGGCGAGCACGGCGATGGATGGCATGTCGTCGGGCTTGGCAAGTGCTACAGCCGCCGGGCCAAACCCTAGAGCTGGCGCAGCGTTCAAGGCATTTATGCCGGAAACACCGCTCCCATCAAGGAGTTTGCTCACGCGCACGGCAAACGTCGCGATGACGCCATCATCGTTCAGACGAGACCACTGCCGTTCACGAAACTTGTCCGGCACCAGCGCGACCGTTTCGGTTACGGCACCAATCAGAACGGGTACGAAGAACGCCTTGTTATCCGCCATCAAATGCGAACGATCCACGGCTAATTTCCACTCCAAACGGAAGTAACCTTCTTCGCGTGCATTCGTGTTGCTCGAGATGATCGGTACAAACAGCGCGCATTCCTTGATCTGCTTGCGTATCGACGCATCCCACGCGTCCCCGCCGCGCAACTCCGATTGATCGAACCACACTTCCAACCCCGCTGCGCGCAGAGCCTCGCAGATGCGCCGCGCAGCGTCGGCGTCTTGCGAGGCGTAGGAGAGGAAGATGGCGCGTGTATCGTTCACTTGCTGACACCGCGGGCTACAGGTTTCACGGGCCCAAACTGCTCATCAAACCAATCGTGCGTGTCCTTCACCATGTCGTCATACCATCCCAGTACGGAGTGACCGCCCGGATAGGTCTTGTGCTTCTTTTTCCCCGGTGGGCTGCCGAGCAGATTGAACATCGGCACCTGTGAGGTTTCATACGGGAAGCGGATATCGCTGCGGCCGTTGAGCATCAGCACGGCCGCCTTGGTGCGCGGCGCGTAGGTGGCGGAATCAATTTCCGGCGGCAACGTTTCGCCGTTTGCCATGGGCCCTTCAAGACCACCTGCGAGCAACACGGCGGCTTTGAGGCGCGGCTCCATCGCCAGCAAGTTAGGTGCCCACAACGCGCCAAAGCTATTGCCAAAGTAGCCAATACGTTCCGCATCGACCTCTTGGCGTGAACGCAAGAATTCGACCGACTGGCGCATTTCGCTGACCCACTGCGGCAGATGCTCACGAAGGTAGGCGCGCGTCCATTTCATCCCGTCAAAGCGCTCAAAACTTCCCTTCCAAATGGGGTAGAGTACCGCGCGCCCACCGCGGATCAACATCTCCGGATTTTGAAAAGCGGCAGTTTCCGCAATGTCATCGTAGGACTTATTGATGTTAAAGACCCCCGAGCCGGGTACGAATATCACCGTTTGGAATGGCGGGGCAGCCCTTTTGGGCAAGTACAAGTAGGCATTCATGCGCTCATTGCCGTAACCGGTCGCGTAGCTGACCTTCAATCGCGTCCAGTGCGGTTTCGATGCATCGGTTGATTCGACACGCGCGTCCAAAGGCACCCGGCTTTGCTCGAAAAAGCGCGCATAGACGGCATATTCGGCGTCGCTCACGCGGGCCACGGCAGAGGTATCACGCGCGGGCCTTTCGGTGACGGGCGCATACGCGACGTCGCTTGCCACGACGGCATCCACCTTGGTCATGCAACGGAAACCGACATCGGCGGGGCGATCAAACGCCGAGAGTTGACTGCCATGCTTGTATTGGTAATCCACTTCCAACCAGGATCCGCCCACCGCAATGCGGTGCCCCTTGTCGGTGGGCGTGGCAACCCACTCGCGCACATTGCCCGCCATGTCGATCGCACCAAACGCGCCGATGGTACGGCTGGTCGCGGCCGCGCGCGGGCTCTTGCCCTCGAAATTCGCACTGGGCAACACGGCCGGCACCAGATTGAAGAAATCACCCCCCCGAATCGGCGAAGTACCAGTGGTAAATCGTCGGCAACGCTTTGCCGGCGAACGCCGCGTAGGCGCTCGCCTCATGCCAACTGATGCCGCGCACGGGCAGCTCGCCTTCACCGTCAGGAAAACTGCCGAGCTTCCAGTTCGCGGGTCCTGCGCGCCCGGTCGCATCTTTGAAGCGTGCCATAGCTTGGCTAAAACTCAGTGCCTTCGCGCCATCCTGAAACGAGTGCTTCCAAAATTCCTCGCGTGCATAACCGCCCGCTTGCACAAAGTTCGCGTATTGCCGGTTGGTCACTTCCGTACGGTCGATGGCAAATGGCTTCAGCTTGACGCTCTGCGCAACTGTCAAACCCGTCATGCCGCCAATGCTGATTTCACCTTCGGGCACGGGCAGCATGTCGGCGTTTTTCGCGCCGGCGGCGGGAAGCGAGAAAGCCCGTTTGCCACCACTCGCAACCAGCGTGTGCGACGATCTTTGCGGCAGGGTTGCCCGCCATTCGAGCACGCCGCCCGGCACACGAACCCCGGTCATCGGTGCTGTGCCGAGGTCGATCCACGCTTCCTCGTTGGCTTGAGGCCGATATTCGCGAAACGAAATCGCTGCACCTTCGGGGGTCGATGTCACGTCAACAGCACGCGAATAGCTTTTCCGTATCGCATCCGTCAACAAGGCCGCGCCACCGGCGCGCTCCACCTCGCGCGCCAGCCGATACGCTTCCATGTATTTTGTGCTGCGCGAGAGTGATTCGATGTTGGTCAAACTTTGCGCGATGAACGCTTGTTTGCGATTGTGGTCAAACACGAACCATGCTGTGGCGGCGCAGGCGATTGCGACGATTACCGCGAGGGCGGTGAAAAGGTGCCGGTGATGGGACGTAATTTTTCGAGGTGCTGCAACCCCCCCTGCAATATCATCCCCGCGAAGAGTCTGCCCCGTACTTGATACGGGGCGGTGATCCAAGTTTTGTTCATCTCGCGGGATTGACGAAACTTGGGCCCCGGCATGCGCCGGGGCGACAGGTTGCAGAGTGTCGCCTTGCTGGACAAACTCGCCATCCCGCGCGCCTTTCGGACCACTTTTGGCCTGCAGGCCGCGTCCATCAAGGAGTTTGGCAACCCGCTCGGCAAACGCCTTCGTTGTCACCTCGTCATTCAACCGGGTCCACTGCCGCTCCCGAAATTTCTCCGGCACGCGGGCGCTGGGTTCTGGCGTGCTATCAAGGATCACTGGCACAA
>JANOKK010000264.1:0-5764 GCA_031419255.1 Betaproteobacteria bacterium | reverse complement strand
AATGCCGGTATTGACCGCGACCATGCCGGACTCCAGCGCTTCGCCGACGCGGAACACGCGACCGACATCGCGCGCGAAGAAATACGCGGCTAAGCCAAACTCGCTGTCATTGGCGAGTGCGATCGCTTCCGCTTCAGTGTTGAATTTGATCAATGGCGCAACCGGGCCAAAGGTTTCTTCTTTCGATACTTTGGCCGACATCGGCACATCGGTCAGCAAAGTCGGTTCGAAAAACCGTCCGCCGAGCGCGTGGCGATGGCCGCCGATCAACACTTTCGCGCCCTTCGCGACCGCATCCTTCACATGCGATTCGACTTTGAACAGCCCTTGCTCATCGATCAGCGGGCCGATATTCACGCCGGCATCGGTACCGCGCCCCACTTTCAAGCTACCCAGACGCGTACGAAATTTTTCGGCGAAAGCATCGTATACGCCTGCTTGCACATAGATGCGGTTGGCGGTCACGCAGGTCTGCCCGGCGTTGCGGAATTTGCACATCATCAATGCGTCCGCGGCGGCATCGAGATCGGCGTCATCGAACACCAGAAACGGCGCATTGCCACCGAGTTCCAGCGACATTTTCTTGATCGTATCCGCACATTGGCGCATCAGAATGCGCCCGACTTCGGTAGAACCGGTAAAGGTCATTTTGCGAACGATCGGATTCGCGCACAGTTCCTGACCGATCGCGGGCGACGATTGCGCGGCACCGGTCACCACGTTCAACACGCCTTTCGGTATGCCCGCGCGGTGCGCAAGTTCCGCCATTGCGAGTGCTGAAAACGGCGTCTGCTCAGCAGGTTTCAATACCATCGTGCAACCGGCAGCGAGCGCCGGGCCGGCTTTTCTCGTGATCATCGCGTTCGGGAAATTCCACGGTGTGATCGCGGCGCAAACGCCGATCGGTTGCTTGATGATGATGAGGCGCTTGTCGGCCATGTGCGCCGGAATCACGTCGCCATAAATGCGCTTGCCTTCTTCGGCAAACCATTCGATGAACGAGGCACCATACATGATTTCGCCCTTGGCCTCCGCGAGCGGTTTGCCTTGTTCGGTGGTGAGGA
Source organism: Betaproteobacteria bacterium (assembly GCA_031419255.1). GTDB lineage: Bacteria > Pseudomonadota > Gammaproteobacteria > Burkholderiales > Usitatibacteraceae > UKL13-2. Next base: position 4,700 of record JANOKK010000264.1, on the reverse strand, counting down.
TCATTGCGAGATCGTCGGCGTTTTGCAACATCAAGTCGTACCAGCGCCTCAGCAATGCTGCACGCTGTTTGGCGGTCTGCGCGCGCCACGCGGGTAAGGCGGCGCTGGCGGCCTCGATGGCGCGGCGCGTCTCGGCCGTACCGCAATCCGGTACGCTGCCAACGACGCTGCCGTCAGCCGGATTGTCCACATCGAAACGCTTCCCCGAATCCGCATCGACCCACGCGCCATCGATATAGCTTTGGGTGCGAAACAGCGACGGATCCTGCAATGGCAGCAGCTTCATTTCGTGGGGTGCGTTCATGGGGACTCCGAAGGGAAAAATTGTCGCCCTCCGCGCCCGATGCGCGATATAGATTGGCGAACAATGAGTGGACGTACGATGCGATTGACGGGCAGGGTAAAAGTATAGCGCGCCGCAAGGAAAAAATTGCTATCCCATCAGCCAGGCGTTGCGCCGCGCTTTCGCGTCGATCGGCGTATCGCGCATGGTGAGTGCGCAAATTTGCGCGGGCAATGCTTGCAACGTAACGTCGAAGGTCATCATTTCATCGCGTCGAAACGCCGTGAGCCTCAGTTGCGCGCCGGGCGCATGGCTGCGCAGTTTTTTCTCTAACGTCGCTGCCGTCACCCGCAATCCATCGACGGCGATCACCACGTCGCCCGCCGACAGCCCGGCCAACTGTGCGGCGCCGTCGTCAAATACATTCGCGAGTTTCGCGTCGCCGTTGGTGTCACTGCCTATTTTTGCGCCCAACCAGACGGCCGGCGCATGGTCACCTTTGGATGGAACCGGAAATTTCCAGGCGAACTCGATGGCGACCGACTCAAACAGCGCCGCGAATTCCAGATCCGCAGTACCTTCGATGGCCTGCGCGAAGAACTTCACCAACGACATTCCGGAAACGCTTTCGGCAATCGTTTGCACGCCACCTTCGGGAACGCCAATCGCGGTTTTTCCATGTGCCTCCCACAGCGCGCGCATGACATCGTCGAGCGAACCTTTACCGAGCGTGTGTTGCCGGATGGTGAGATCCAGCGCGAGCGCGACCATCGCGCCTTTCTGGTAATAGCTGACAATCGCGTTCGGCGAATTTTCGTCCTGACGGTAATATTTCACCCACGCGTCGAAACTCGATTCGGCGACACTTTGCTTCAACCGCCCTGCCCGCGACATCACGCGACCGATATTCTCCGCGATCAATTCAAGATACGCGACCGGCTCGATCAAACCCGTGCGTGCCAGTATCAGATCGTCGTAATAGCTGGTGAAGCCTTCAAAAAACCATAGTTGGCAGGTGTAATTTTCGCGCGACAAATCGTAGTCGGTAAATGCCTCGGGCTTGACGCGTTTCACGTTCCAGGTGTGAAAATATTCGTGTGAAGCGAGGCCGAGAAAACGCCGATAACCGTCGGTGACTTTCGGCTGGCCCGCGAACGGCAGGTCGTCGCGGTTGCACATCAACGCGGTCGATGCGCGATGTTCGAGCCCACCCCAGCCATGACCATCGCCGACCGCCATGATCAGGAACCAGTATTCGGCCATAGGTGCGCGCGCATTTGCGGGTTCAAACAAGCGAATTTGCGCTTGACAGATTTTTTTCATGTCGGCGCACAAGCGCGGCATGTCGGCGCGATGGCGGCCGGTGATTGCGAGGTGATGCGTGACGCCGCAAGCATCGAACGTCGCATGGGTGAAGGTGCCCATCTCGACGGGATGATCGATCAACTCATCGTAGCTGGCAGCAGTGAAATGGCCGAACGACTTGGGTGAAATGGGTGACGCGGGTGAAACCCCAGCATCCACGCTGGTTTCTGAGGCTTTTTGCCCGGAGACGCGCGCCAATGCTGGCCTTTGGTTCAGCGAAGTCGCAATTCGCCATTCTGCATAACGCTCGCCTTGCGGCACCAGAATCTCAATTTCGCACACGGCGTTTTCATGCCCAATTGGAGTCAAGAATACGCTGACACCGTTGAAGAACCCATGTGTTTCATCCAGATGCGCGCCTCGTACTGAAAGATCCCAGGCATAGACCTCATAGATGAGCGCAATCGGGCCGACACTTGGATCGCACTGCCAGGTCGCTTTGTCGATCTTTTTCAAACCAAGAGGCTTGCCGCCCGCTTCTGCGCGAATGGTAACGATATTGCGCGCGAACTCACGAATCATATAGCTGCCGGGAATCCACACCGGCATCATGAATTGCTGGCCATCCGGCGCGGGATTATCGACTGCGACACTGACCTCGAACAGATGCGCGGCGGGGTGTTTTGCAGCGATTCGATAGCGAATCGGCGGCGATTGGGAAAGACTCATTTCGCAAGGTTATCAAATATTCTTCGTGTTTCCGTTTCCGCTATGATTCCTAGTAGCCTGTCGGACTTAAGGAATCGAAGCGAAAACGAAGTTTCAGAGAAGGCTAACCTTTAGGTTATGCCGTAACTAAAAATGAGCTGGGCGAGGGCAGATTTTGACGATTTTCAAGCCAATGGTTGTTCCATTGGCGCCAAAAAGCGGCGAAATATGCACCGGCCAGGTCATTTTGCAGCCGATTATCCTTAAGTCCGACAGGCTACTATGTCGCGACATTTCTTAAAAAGAGGATTTCTCATGAAGTCAGTATTCACGGTTTACGTCGCGCTCACGGTAGCCGCCATCATCTCCGCAAGTGCCGATGCGGATGCAAAAACGCTGCGCTGGGCAAGCCAGGGCGACATTGCCACGCATGACCCGCATGCGCAAAACGAATCATTCAACAACCAGTTCAACGGCCAGATTTACGAGCAATTATTGGTACGCGACAAAAGCATGAAGCCGACCGCGGGCCTCGCCACTGAGTGGAAGCAAACGTCACCGACCACGTGGATTTTCAAATTGCGAAAAGGTGTGGCCTGGCACGATGGCTCCGCGTTCACGGCCGACGATGTGGTGTTCTCAATACTGCGCTCGCAGGCCGATACCTCGAACATGAAGGTCTATGGCAACGCGATCGGCAAGCCCAGGAAAATCGACGACTTCACGGTCGAGCTGGTTACACCGGTGCCGAACCCGGTATTGCTCGACATGCTGAGTGCCGGAAATATTTTCATCATGAACAAGGCGTGGTGCGAGAAAAACAAGATCGAAAAACCACAGGATTTCAAGAACAAGGAAGAGACTTACGCCATTCGACACGCCATGGGCACCGGGCCATTCACGCTGGTGTCGCGCGAGCCGGATGTGAAAACGGTGTTGAAGAAAAATCCGAACTGGTGGGGCATCAAGGACAAGCGTTTCATCGGCAATGTCGATGAAGTGATTTACACGCCGATCAAATCGCCGCAGACGCGGGTCGCTGCGCTGCTTACGGGCGATGTCGACTTCATTCTCGATCCGCCATTGCAGGACATTGAAAAACTCAAGCGGGAGAAATCATTGAAGGTTCTTGAAGGCCGCGAGAACCGCGTGATTTTTATCGGCATGGATCAGGCGCGCGACGAATTGTTGTATTCGAATGTGAAGGGCAAGAATCCGTTCAAAGACAAGCGCGTGCGACAGGCGCTGTATCAATCGGCTGATGTGGAAGCGTTGAAAAAATCCGTCATGCGCGGCCTTTCGGTGCCGACGGCAATCAATGTCTCGAACCCCATCGCCGCAGGCATTCCGGCCTCGATGGACAAACGCTATCCGCTCGATATCGCGGCGGCAAAAAAGCTTCTTGGCGAGGCGGGCTATCCGAATGGATTTGAGGTGACGCTCGATTGCCCGAATGACCGTTATTTAAACGATGAAAAAATTTGCGTCGCGCTGGCAGCGATGTGGTCGAAGATCGGCGTGAAAGTGAATGTGGCGGCGATCCCGAAAGCCAACTATTTTCCAAAGGTGCAAAAGCTCGACACCAGTATGTACCTGCTTGGCTGGGGCGGTGCTACCACCGACGCGATTTTCACCATGAAGCCGGTGCTGCACAGCCGCAACGATTCCGGTGCGGGCGAATACAATTGGGGCAATTACAAACTCGCGGAGTTTGACAAGTTGATCGAGTCTGCCGAAGGCGAAATGGACATGACAAAACGCCAGACCATGATCAACAAGGCGATGCAACTACACCACGATCAGGTATTGCACATTCCGCTGCATTTGCAGGTAATTCCGTGGGCGACAAAGGCGTCGGTAAGCGTGATCCACCGGGCGGATAATTGGCTTGAGGTGTCGTGGATCAAGATGTAGGTCGTTTTTACGCAGCGTCAAACAACGGTGTCATCCTGAGCGACGCGAAGGATCTCGTCCCAAACAGATCCTTCGCATCGCTCAGGATGACACCACCAGTGAATGTTTCCGGAGGCATCATGATATTTCGCGCTTTATTGGCAGTATTACTTCTTGCACTCGCCGCAACAACCGCCACCGCCAAAAACTTCCGCTGGTCTACGCAGGGCGACGCCGCCACGCTCGACCCTCATAGCCAGAACGAAACGTTCAATAACGGCATCAACAATCTGGCCTACGAATATCTGGTCAACCGCGACCGGCAATCGCTCGCGAAACATGTGCCGGCATTGGCGGTGAGTTGGACCAACACCGGCCCGCTCACCTGGATTTTCAAATTGCGCCAGGGTGTCACGTTTCATGACGGCACGCCCTTCACGGCCGACGATGTGGTGTTTTCGTTTAACCGCGCACGCGATTCCACGGTGACGTTTCGGCTCTATTCCACGCA
>JANOKK010000263.1:0-2427 GCA_031419255.1 Betaproteobacteria bacterium | reverse complement strand
GCTGTAGCCGGTGAAATCGCCGACCATGAATGCCGGTGGCTCTTCCGATACGGCCTGGTTGCGCCGCGACCAATCGCGCTTGCCGCTGTAGCCGCGCCACTCGGCGTCGTTGCCGCTGACTTCGACGCGCCATTGCTGATTTTCCTGGCCGTGGCAATCGAATTGCAATATTTCCGCGCCATCGTTGCTGCGTGCCGCATCGAGATCGAGACACTTGCCACTGCCGACGTTGACGATGAGCGAAAAGCCACGCTCGGCGTTTTCCATGCGCCAGCGCTGCGTCGGCGCGCCGGTCCATGCATATTGGCGCACGTCTGCGCCGGCGCGGCGATCACGACCCTGAATATCCATCACCCGACCGCTCACCTGCGAGACAAAGGCGATTTCGCCGCGCCCCAGATCGACCACATCCCAAATCTGCGCGACACTCGTATTGCAAGTCCATTGATGAATGTTGACACCCTCACCGGCTTGTGCGCGCTCGACATCGACGCACTTTCCGGTTGCGCGCGAATGAATCATGCCGGTGTACAAGACACGGCCAGGCGGTCGCACCGCTGGGCCAGACTGGATTGCCGGCTGCGAACCCGCGATGATCGCACCTCCAATGATCAATGGCACCAGTGCAGCGAGCCCTGAGTTGCCCGACGGCGGTGTTGGCGGCGCCTGACGATTGCCGAATCGCGAATAGTCAACGACGGCGGATTGCGTGGCCCGCATGAGCCGGAACAGTTGATTTTCGCCGCCATTGCACTGGTACTGCAAAATGGTGGCACCGACGCTCTTTGACGCACCCGACACGTCAATGCATTTGCCACTCGCGTTGACGATCTGAAACAGGCCGGGACGTTTGGCCTCAAGCCGCCAGCGTTGCGCGCCGCTTTGGTTCCAGGTCCATTGTTGAACCACGGCACCGTCGTCGCGTGAGGCATCTTTCACGTCCATCACCAGGCCGGTCGTGCTATTCACAATGACAAATTCGCCGGCGCCCATTTCCAGCACATCCCAATCGGCGCGCGGCCCGCGGCAATCGCCCTGTTGCACGCGTACGCCGTCTTGTGTGCCCGCCTGCGCGAGTTCGAGACAGAGACGGCTGCCGACGTTGGTAATGGCGCCACTGTATGCCGGGCGACCGCGCAGTTCCTGTGCGATGGCGGCATTGACCGACAGGCCGAACGCCAGCGATGCAACGAAGATACGAATTAAGTTTATTTTCATGGATTCCTCTTTTGGTAAAAATTGGAGATTCGACGGTGCCCGATTGCTGCCTACCGACACCTGTCGCGCATCAGCGGTGCTGCAATGCTGTATTAGCGCGCCACCCACTCATTTAGTTTACGGGGAATATTGAGACCATGCTGCGACACAATCTTCAATAAACGTGACATTTGGCGTTGGCATTTCGGTGCATTGGCCAGCCGACCACTCTCACGGTGCAGGGCCCGATGAAGCCGGGCGGCAAGGGCTGCGAAATTTACGCGCCGGCTAGGGTGAGCAATCAAAAAATCCGGCCAAGGGCAAAAGCGCCTGTTCAAAATTCGCCGCGAGCTGCCCCAATCGCTATATCGGCAGCCAAAACATGAGCACCGCCTAATTGACTGCCGTTGCCGCGAAAAAAAACGGCCCGCGATTGCGGGCCGTTTTCATTGCGTCGCGATGCCGAATCTGCGGCCTACTTTGCTGGTTTCACAAATCGCAAGGTCATCCGGTCGGACTCGCCGATCGCCAAGTATTTCTCGCGATCCTTGTCTTTCTCGGTCAACACGGGCGGCAATGTCCAAACGCCTTTTGCGTAGTCCTTCGTGTCTTTCGGGTTCGCGTTGACCTCACTCTTGGCATCGAGTTTGAACCCCGCCATCTGCGCATGCTTGATGACGTACTCTTCGGCCACATAGCCGGATTCAATCGACTGCTTCAGTTTGGTGCCCGGCTTGGCGCGATGCTCAACCACGCCCAGCACGCCACCCGGTTTCAGCGCATCGAAGAAGCTCTTCATGTAAACGCCCACCAGATCATCGTCCATCCAGTTGTGGACATTGCGAAAAGTCAGCACAAAATCCGCGCCGCCTTCGGGACGAATGTCGAGCGCTGCAGGCGAGGCAAGTGTCAGGGTTTTTGCCTTGTCGTAGAGCGCCGGTTTGGTCGCCATCTTGTCCTGAAATGCTTTCAGACCGCGGGGCGACATGATCGCGGCGAAATAGCGACCGTTGTCTCTAACGTAGGGGGCCAGCACTTCCGTGTACCACCCACCGCCCGGATACACTTCGACCACCGTTGAATCCGGCTTGACACCAAAAAAACCCAGCGTCTCGACCGGGTGGCGATAGATATCGCGCGCACGGTTCGCGTCGCTACGGTGATCGCCGGCGAGAATCTTTGTCAGCGCGGCAGAATCGGCGAATGCACTGGGTGCGGCAATCGAAACGG
>JANOKK010000262.1:0-3974 GCA_031419255.1 Betaproteobacteria bacterium | reverse complement strand
AATCAAGCTAAGCGGCAAGGAAAGCATAATCGGCAATGGGGCCGTGAACGAACCGAATTGAATCACCAGGGTGAAATACATGAGGCCGATGCCCATCACCAACGCGATGCCCATTTCAGTGAAGATTTCTTTTTGCTCACGCGAAGCGCCACCCAGCTCAATCCCATAGCCCGCCGGAAAGTCAATCTGCTTCGCGATCTTCAGCGCGTCTGCGGTAACTTCGCCTGCCGAGCGGCCCGACGCATTGGCCGAAACGGCAATCATGCGTTTGCCGTCGGAGTGTTGGATCTGTGCCGGACCCTTGCCCATGGTAATGGTGGCGATCTGATTCAACGGCACCATCATGTTGCTGCCTCCGACCGCGATCGGCAGGTTTTCGATATTGGCGGCACTGACGCGGTCGTCGGGATGCAAGCGGATCGACACATCGCGCGATTCACCGGTCGGGTCAACCCAATCGCCGACTTCCACGCCGGCGAACGCGACACGTAAAGCCTGCGCGGCATCGCCGACCGAAATGCCCAGCGTATTGGCAAGGCCGCGGTTCAGTTCGATCTTCAGCTCATCCTTTGGCTCCTGTTCGGAGAGACCGACATCAATGGCACCTGGCACCTTGGCGAGCTTGGTCATGAAGTCGCTGGTGATCGCCATCAGCCGCCGCGAATCGGGGCCCGAGAAGAGTATTTGCACCGGTTTGCGAACGCCATTGTTGATGTCATCGAGCACCGCGTATTCAGCACCGACCAGGCGCGCAAGCAGACTACGCAATTCCACCGCAATGTCACCCGCCGAACGTTTGCGTTCGGTACTCTTGCCGATGTCCACATATATTCGCCCGCCGGTCGCGTTCACGTTACTGTTGGTGGCGACAGTCTCCTTGATTGTGCGTGCGAGCTCGGCCGCTTTTTCCACTTTCAAGCGCGCGTATTCGAGGCTCGCACTCGACGGCGTACGCACTTCGATCGCAATGGTACCCACGTCGGAAACTGGCAGAAAACTGGAGCCACCGACCGTAGCCTGCAAGGCAATCGCGCCCACCAGACTCAGGCCTGCAATGGCCGCCATGTAGCGCCGATGATGCAGTGCCCAGGCGATCACGTTGCCGTAGCGGTCGGCTTGATGATCAAACCAGACGTTGAAGCGCGCGAGGATCAGGCTCAATCCCCGCTTTGGTTGTTTCTGATACCCGACCGGATCGCCCCAATACGCGGATAGCATCGGGTCAAGCGTAAACGAAATGAACAGGCTCACCAGTACCGAGGTCGCGACGGTCAATGCAAACGGCCGGAACCACTCGCCGGCACCGCCACCCATGAACGCAACCGGAATGAACACCGCGATGATGGAGAACGTGGTCGCGGTCACGGCGAGGCCGATTTCCTGCGTGCCCGCGCTCGCGGCGGTGCGGCGATCCTCACCCATTTCCATGTGCCGCACGATATTTTCTCGTACCACGATCGCATCATCAATCAACACGCCGATGGCGAGCGAGAGACCGAGCAAGGTCATGAAATTGAGCGTGAATCCGCAGGCCCAGACCGCGATGAACGCCGCGATCACCGAAGTCGGCAACGCCAGCGCCGTAATAAGTGTCGAGCGCCATGAATTCAGGAAGGCATACACCACGAAAATGGTCAGCATCGCGCCGAACATCAGCGCTTCGATCACGTTCTGAAGGCTGCTTTGCGCGTCTTTTCCGCCGTCTTGCGTGACTTCCAGTTTGGATCCGACCGGCAAGGCCTTGTTGATTTCATCGACTTCCTTGCGCACCTTGTCGGCGACGGTAACGGTACTTGCATCGCGCGAACGCGTCACGGAAATACCGACGTTCGGGTTGCCGTTGCGCAGGCTGAAACCGGAGAGCTCGGCGAAGCCGTCGGCGATAGTCGCCACCTGCCCCAGCCGCACCACTTCATTGCCGCGGCGCTTCAATACGATTTGTTCAAATTCAGCCGGTGATTCGATCCTCCCGACCAAGCGAATGCTCTGTTCATCGAGCGGGCCTTTCACGCGCCCCACCGGCGAGGTGGTATTTTGCGCGCGCAACGCCGAGACCACTTCAGTCACCGAAACATTGAACTCGCGCAGTTTCTCGGCGCGCAACAGCACGGAGAGTTCGCGCTTCAGTGCACCATTGACGTTCACCACCGCCACACCATCGATGGCGCGGAACTTGTCGGCAAGCGTGTCTTCCGCCAAGCGCGAAATATCGGCATGCGATTGCTTGGTCGACGAGAGCGCCAGTTGCATGATCGGTTGCGCCGAAGGATCGATCCTGCGCAGGATCGGCTCGCGCATTTCCACCGGCAATTTGTGTCGCACGGAGGCGATCGCATTGCGAATTTCGTCCGGCGCTTCGGTCATGTTTTTCTTGAAATTGAAAATCATGACAATGGTTGCGTTGCTCTCGGCCGACGTAGAGCGGATTTGATACACCTGCGGAATGCTGATCAGTGCTTTCTCGACGCGATTGACGATTTCGCGCTCAACCGTTTCCGGCGAGGCACCGGGATACGGCATGGTCACCACCATCACCGGTTGATCGACGTCGGGAATCTGATTGACGCGCAACTTTTGCAGTGCGAGCAATCCCAGGAACATGAGCATGATGATGATCACGACCGTGATGACCGGTCGTTTGATGCTGAAATCGGATAAGAACATGTTGTCGCCTCGCGCTTACTGTGCGGACTTGGTGGATTTGGCGGGCATACCGGATGCCGCCGCTTTGGTCGGCGCAGACGCCGCCTGGGCCAATTCAATTTTTTGGCCATCCTTCAGCGTGGCCGTAGGATGCCGAATCAACCGATCGCCATCGGCAAGTCCTGCGCGCAACAAGAAATCGCCGCTGCGTGGATCGCGATCACCGACATCGAGCGTGACTTTCTTGATCGCATCGCCCTGCACGCGCCACGCGGAATTCCTGTCGCCGTCGCGCACCAGCGCCGTCGCGGGAATCGTCAGGCCGCTGGCACCCTCGATTTCCACGCGACCTTCCGCATAAAGGCCAGCGAGCGTGGGCTGCTTCTTGTCGACAAAATCGACCAGCACTTCCACCTGCCGTGTGGTCGCGTTGGCGGAAGGATTGACGCGGCGGATTTTGCCGGAAAATTCCTGATCGCCGTAGCCATTGACACGAAACGAAACTGCCTGACCGGCCTTAACGCTACCGACGTTGTCGGCCGAAATCAGGCCTTCCAGACGCATGCTGGTCGGGTCGATCACCTTCACCAATTCCTTGCCGATCTGCGCGGTGTCACCGGCCGAGACTTTACGGTCGCTGACGATGCCGTCGAACGGCGCGCGCGCTTCGGTGCGCTGCAACTGTTGGCGCGCTTGTGCAGCACGGGTTTTCGCGGCTTCCAGATCGCTTTGCGAATTGTTGCGGCGGGTCTCGGCATCCTCCATCGCCTGGGTCGACGTCATGCCCGATTTTCGCAATGTAACCATGCGTTGAAATTGGCGCTCGGCTTGCTCGAAGGATTGGCTTGCCGCGCGGGAAGCCGCGTCGGCCGAGGCCAGACTTTCGCGGATCGCCGTATCGTCCAGACGCACAATCAAGTCGCCGCGCCGCACCACATCGCCATTTTCTTTCAGCACCTGCAACACCACCGCCGAGACTTCGGCGCGCAAATCCGCACGGCGCTCGGGTTGCACAGAACCAGTAATGGAGGGCCCGGACGAAAGCGCAATGTTGCGGACGGTGTGTAAATCTTCGGCAGCGATCAACAGCGGTCGGTCGATGGTGGCCGCGGCTTTTTTGTCTGCGCTCTCGGGGCCTTTGTTACATGCGGCCATCGCAAGTGCGACGACCAGGGAGAGTAATGTATGGCGCAACATGGTGGTTATTCCGGCAAAAAAATGAAAATACTGAACTGAATCGGCACACCACAAAATGATAGCGCGTCGATTGCAGAAAAATTATCGCGCGATCAGGAGACGTAAGCGCGCGATGCTACGGCGTTACACCGATC
>JANOKK010000261.1:0-2778 GCA_031419255.1 Betaproteobacteria bacterium | reverse complement strand
GCGGCGCAGGATCGCCGATACGCAATCGGGTTGAAGAAAGGGTTGGGATCATGCTCAAGCAACCGGTGCGCGTATTCATTGTCGATGATTCGCCGTATCTCAGGGAAATGATGAGTGAGCTGATCAGCGATCCCGGCACGATCGACATTATCGGCACTGGCGAATCGGCGCTGACCGCCGTCGAAGACGTGAATTTGTCGAATGCCGATGTCGTCATCATTGATCTGCAGTTAAAAGGTGGCAGCGGCTTCGATGTCGTTAAAGGCATACGCCTGCTGCCACGGGCCAAAGACATCATTACCATCATGTTTACCAATTACGCTTCTCCTGCCTTGCGTGAACGCGCGCTGGCGTTGGGCGCGGACTACTTTCTGGATAAATCGCACGATCACGACAAGGTCACCGAAATTCTTCAGGCCAAGGTACGCTCGCGCCAAACTTGATTTACTCCAATTGCATTTCAATATTGAAGTGTCATCCCCGGATCGAGTCCGGGGCAGGCTCTGAGCGACGCGAAGGATCTCGCCATGACAAGATCCTTCGCGTCGCTCAGGATGACAGTACCTATGATCGAGAACGTGACTCACACTTTTGGCATCGGTGAGGCCGCCAGAATCGCCAGAATTTTGTCAATGTCCACGGGCTTCACCAAATGATGATCAAAGCCGACCGCCTTGGATCGCTCGCGCGCGGAAACTTCGCCATAACCCGTCATGGCGATCAGCACGGCCTCGCCCATGCCGGGTTCGGCACGCAGTAATTTCGCCACCTCAAATCCATTCAGTCCCGGCAGGCCAATATCCAGCAGCACCACTTGCGGCCGGAACTCAATGGCAGTATGCACTGCCGCGTGGCCGTCATTGGCGATGCGTATTTCATGGCCGAACGCCGCCAGCACCATCGTCAGGGTCTCGGCGGCATCGATGTTGTCTTCGACCACCAGCACCCGCATCGAACGCGCGGCGGGTACCGGCGCTGCAGACGCGACGGGATCGGAAACAACGAGCGCAGGCATGGTCGTCACTGGCAGGTGCACCACGAATTCGCTACCTTCGCGCAGCGTGCTCTTCACGGCCACTGTGCCGCAGTGCATTTCCACCAGCCGCTGCACCAGACAAAGGCCGATACCCAAGCCGCCTTGCGAGCGATCCAGCGATCTTTCTCCCTGCGTGAAAAGATCGAACACATACGGCAGCAAATCCGGCGCAATGCCGACGCCGGTATCGCGCACGGTCAATATCGCCAGATCGCCGATTTGCTCAGTGGAGAGCGTGATCGCGCCGCCCTCGAGGGTATATTTGGCCGCGTTGGTCAGCAGATTCACGACCACCTGTTCGATGCGCGCGACGTCGGCATGCAGCCAGATCGGCGTTGGCGACAGGCTCAAATTAAGCGTATGGCGCTGCGCGTCGATCAGCGGGCGCACCGTCTCGATAGCATGTTCGACGACGCTATTCAATGCCAGCCGCTCTTCATGCAAATTGATTCGGCCGCTGGTCAGGCGCGAGACTTCCATCAAGTCGTCGATGAGCCGGGTCAGTTGCCCGACCTGACGTTCAATGATGTCGCGCGCGCGACGCTGAACCGGGTCTTCGTTTGGTTGTAGCCGCAACAGATGCACGGCATTGATGATCGGCGCCAGCGGATTACGGAGTTCATGGCTCAGCATCGCCAGAAACTCATCCTTGCGGCGGTCGAGTTCGGTCAGCGCGGCATCGGTTTTTTTGCGTTCGCTGATATTGGTGAAAATGACGGCAACGCGGCGTTGTTCAGGCGAACCAATGCGAAACGCATAAAGATCAAACCAACGATCATCGAGGCCCTTGGCGAGGTTTTCAAAGCGAGTCGACTCGCCGGTCAGCGCGACTTTGCCGTAGGTGTCGAACCAATATTGTTCATGATCCGGCACCAATTCGCGCATCCGTTTACCGACCATATCTTGAATGCCGGTTTGTGCGACAAAAGCCGGATTCACTTCCACAAAGCGCCAGTCGACCGGCTGTTCATTTTCATCAAACATCACGTCGATGACGCAAAAGCCTTCGTCCATCGAATTGAACAAATTGCGGTAGCGTGTCTCGCTCTCTCCCGCCGCCGCTTCGGCGCGTTTGCGCTCGGCGATTTCGGCACGCAGTTGCTCGTTCAGCGTGTCCGCCGTTTCGACCAATACATGCTGCTTGAGGGCACCCAGCACCAGTGCTTCGTTGACCGCCAGCAAATCGGTATGGATGGGAGCGGACTCGGTCACTTGCAGCATCACACCGACCGGGTGTTTGCCCGCGTGCAGCGGCCACAGGGTGTAGATCCAAAAGACCGAGTGCGATGGCGCATATTGCGCCTCGTTGTGGCTTTCGGGCTCACCGCTGCGATAGACCCGATCCAGCAGTGCGAGGCACGCGGTTTTGTCCGGCAGGACTTCCGCGCAAGGCATGCCGACCATTTGCGCGGCGGTCTTGTTCATCAGTTTGCAGAAGGCAGGGTTCACATAGCGCACGATATGCGCGGCCCCTTCCAGCGTGGCCATCGGCAGCGGCGCATGCTCAGTCACTGCCCGGCAAAGGCTGGGCAGATCGGAGCGCGGCGGCACCAGATGGAGTTCGGCACTCATCAAAATCACGCTATTTTTTTGGCTTTCGGTTCCGGCGCGTTTTCGTCAGCCTGCGCGGCGCGCGGCCCGGTCCGTTGCGGCATGCCGGTGGTCAGGCCCTGATAATCGGTGCTGCGCGGGCTAATGACCACCACGCCTTTATTGGTAATGACATATTCGCGAATGTCTTT
>JANOKK010000260.1:0-3216 GCA_031419255.1 Betaproteobacteria bacterium | reverse complement strand
CGCGGGCCGGCCAGCGCGCCCTCCTTCGTGACGTGGCCGACCAGCACGATGGTGGTGCCGCTGGATTTGGCGTAGCGCGTGAGGTGCGCCGCGCACTCGCGCACCTGCGCGACCGAGCCGGGGGCGGAGGTGAGCGCGGCGGAATAGACGGTCTGGATGGAATCGATGACGGCGACTTGCGGCTTTTCGGCGGCGAGCGTAGCCAGGATTTTTTCCAGCTCGATTTCGGCGAGCAGGTTCACGTCGTGGGTATCGAGCGTGAGGCGCTTGGCGCGCATGGCGATCTGCTGCGGGGATTCTTCGCCGCTTACATAGAGCACGGAGGCGCCGCCAGAGATGGCGGAGAGCGCTTGCAACAGCAGCGTGGATTTGCCGATGCCGGGGTCGCCGCCGATCAGCACGACGCCACCTTCTACCAGGCCACCACCCAGTACGCGGTCGAATTCGCCGATGCCGGTGGGGCGGCGGGGGACGTCTTCGGCGCGGACTTTGGCGAGCGATTGCACTTTGCCGCGTTCGGCATTCACGCCGGCGAGGGTGGCGAAGCGATTGGTGCTGGTGTGGTTGGATTCAGCCGCTGTTTCGACGAGCGTGTTCCACGCGTTACAGGCGGGGCATTGGCCTTGCCACTTTGGCGAGATGCCACCGCATTCAGTGCAGGCGTAATTGGTTTTTGGCTTGGCCATCGAAAAGTCAGATCTGGATTCTACAGCTTGTCGCGCCGGATTTAGTCCGGCGCCCAAGTTTGTTTGTGGGCCATGGTCGCATAGTGAAGAAAAATTGCGCACACAGAAAATTAGGCCCCGGAATAAATCCGGGGCGACAGTGGAAATATTGCGTGCATCGCGCGGCGCATCACCATCACATCGCCACCGCCGCCGCCAACACTTCGCCAAACGTCTTCGCCGCCGGATAATGGATCGCTGCATAAATCGCAAACGCCATGGCGGCAGCGAACACGATCGCGAACGGCCACCAGGTTTTTTTCACCACGCCCATGACCCAGCCATTCTTATCCTGCTGTTTGGCCGTGCGCGCGAGGCTGCCTGCGAGCGTGGCGCCAAAAACGGCTTCACCCAAAATGTCGGGCGCAAACCAAACGATGTAGCCGGAAAGAATCATCACCGAACACACCAGCAACAGCGCAAGCACGATGAGGATGATCGCTTCGCCATCAAGATCGAAAAAGTCGCCGAATTTGCTGCCGAGATCGCCCAACATGCTGCTATTGCCAGTTGACGGCGACACGTTAGCGGTTGAATTGCCGACGAGCGATTGCACCGGATTTGCATCCACCCAATCACCACTTGCGCCGCCGCCATCAAAGGTGCCGCCACCACCGCCAACGACATCCGGCGATCCAATGCTGCCACCCCCACCACTTTCAAAATTCACGGTGCCGATATCAAGAACATCTCCGCCATCGAGCGACGATCTGTCGCTGATTCCAACGCGTCGAAATGACAGGTACTGCAACCACAGCCACACGCCTGCCAGAAAAGTCAGGTACGAAAGCGTGATCGCCACCGGGTATCGCAACCACATCTGCCCAACGCCCCAATGCAACAACAGCCAATTTCCCAGCATCGCCGCGAGGCCGGCGCTCATGAGAATCAGCGACATGTGAAATCGCGTATAGAAGCGCTGCACAAGGTAGCGTTTGACGTGTTCGCGAAGCCGGTCGTCGGGATGCAGTGCCTCTTGCGTCGGTTTGGATTTCTTTGATCTAGCCATGATCAGTCGACGTCGATCATTCTCACCCGTGGTGCTACCGCGCAAAAGAGTTCATAGGCAACGGTACCTGCGGCGTGCGCGACTTCATCGGCGGGCATCCCTTCGCCCCACAGAGTGACCGGCGCGCCGACATGCACATGGGGCAAGTCGGTTATATCTGCGACTAGCATATCCATCGATACGCGCCCCACGGTGCGCGTGCGTTTGCCGCCGACCATGATCGGTGATCCTTGCTCGTTATCTCCGGGCGCGTGTCGCGGATAACCATCGGCATAACCGCAGGCGACGATGCCGATGCGCATGCGCTTTTTCGCCGTGAAGACACCGCCGTAGCCAACTTTATCGCCGCGCTCGAGGGTCTGCACGCCGATGATTTCGCTGCGCAGCGTCATGACAGGATTGAGCCCCAGTGAGGCTGCGGTTTGATCGGCGAAGGGTGATGAGCCATAAAGCATGATGCCGGGACGAACCCATTGGAAATGCGTTTCCGGGTAGCGCAAAGTCGCGGCGGAATTGGCGGCGGAGCGCGGCAGCAGCGAACCATTCGCGGCGTAGGCAGTATCGACGAATCGCTTGAGCGGTTCGCTGATACCTTCCGGGCCATCGGCACCGGCGAAATGCGTCATCAAGGTGATATCGCCGATGAGTTTTTTTTGCCGCATTGCCTCGGCCTTGTGCAGCGCGGCAGGGTAACGATCAGACGGAAAGCCGAGACGGTTCATTCCCGAATTCAATTTCAAAAACACGTTGAGCGGAATGGTCGGGCGATGTTGCGCCAGCATTTCCATTTGCGCGTCGTTGTGTATCGACATCATCAGGCGATGCTGGCAGTAAAAGGGAATTTCGTCTTTTTCGAATAATCCTTCGAGCATCAGGATTGGTTGCTCCATGCCGATTTTTCTAAGCGTCGCCGCACTGTCCAATTCCAGCGTGGCGAATGCGTCGGCATCATGCAATGCGCGAGCGACGCGCTCGATGCCATGCCCGTAGGCGTTGGCTTTGACGACCGCAAATACCTGCGATTGCGGCGCCAGACGCTTGGCGAATTGATAGTTGTGACGAAGCGCGGATGCCGAGATTTCGGCGCGGATGGGGCGGGTCATTTTCTGTGGGTCAAGCAGAAGACAAACACGATTGTCGCCTCGAATTCGAACAAATACTTCGGAAAGTCATTCAGTCGTCATTCCGACGCAGACCCATATCCGCAAACTTAAGCCTTCTCCCCCGTAAAAACAGAGGTGTCATCCTGAGCGTAGCGAAGGATCTCGCCATTTCAAAGAGATCCTTCGTTACGCTCAGGATGACAGTATTATTTTTGATCAACCAGTCTTATGTTCGCGCTTATTGACCCAGGCTGGATAGACGAACCAATCAATACCCCGCCGACCCCGCGTAATTCTCAAATCTTGTGTTCTGCCCAACGAACGTCAATTTCACCGTACCGATCGGGCCGTTACGCTGTTTGCCGATGATGATTTCGGC
>JANOKK010000259.1:0-1337 GCA_031419255.1 Betaproteobacteria bacterium | reverse complement strand
CCGCTTGGGCTCGCCCGCGATGACCACGCGAGGTTTCAAGGAGGCTGAAGCAGAATTGACCGGCAACCTGATCGCGGACGTATTTGACAGCCCGCGCGATGAGGCCAATATCGCGGCAGTACGCGAAAAAGTATCCGCGCTGACGAAACGTTTTCCGGTCTACACGGCATGATTCGGCGCACGGACATCGACTGATGAAATGTCCGTTCTGCAGCGCGCAAGAAACGCAAGTCATCGATTCGCGCGTATCTGAAGAGGGTGATGTGGTGCGTCGTCGGCGGCGCTGCACGGTTTGTCACAAACGCTTCACCACCTATGAAAACGCCGAATTGCGGATGCCGACGATCGTCAAATCCAACGGCCAGCGCGAGGATTTTTCGCGCACCAAACTCGAGACCAGTTTTCACCGCGCACTGCACAAGCGACCGGTTGAAACGGCGAAGATGGAAGACGCGATCGAACGCATCGAGCAGGCGGTGCTGAATGAAGCGAAAAAGGAATTGCCCTCGCGGAAGATCGGCGAAATGGTGATGGAAGAATTGAAGAAACTCGATCAGGTGGGCTATGTACGCTTCGCATCGGTCTACAAGAGTTTTTCGGACGTGGAAGATTTCAAAGACGCAATCCGCGAAGTGACAAAGAAGTAATCACCATGTTTTCTGCCTTCGATCACGCGATGATGGCGCGCGCGCTGCAATGGGCGGAGCGGGGACGTTGTATCACGACACCCAATCCCTTTGTCGGTTGTGTCATCGTCAAATCCGGGCGCATCATCGGCGAAGGCTTCACCCAAAAAGGCGGCAGACCGCATGCCGAGGCAATGGCACTCAATGCCTGCCGCGAATCACCGGAAAAATCCACGGTGTATTCCACGCTTGAGCCTTGCGTTCCCCATTCGCGATCACGCGGTCCGGCGTGCTCGAATTTGCTGATCGCGGCGAAAGTGGCGCGCGTGGTCTCCGCCCTGCATGATCCGTTCGATGGCGTCGATGGCGCCGGCCACGAATCACTTCGCGCCGCCGGGATTGACGTCGCCATCGGCTTGATGGAAGCCGACGCGGCGCGGCAATTGAAGGCATTCCTCGCACGAGTCACGCGTAATCGTCCCTGGGTGATCCTGAAAGTTGCGGCAACGCTCGATGGCAAGACCGCGCTTGCCAATGGCGTATCCAAGTGGATCACTGGGCCCGACGCACGCCGCGATGTGCATCGCCTGCGCCGCGAAGCCTGCGCGGTGATGACGGGCATCGGCACGTTGTTGGCAGACGATCCTGAATTGACTGTGCGCGATGTCGAGTGCGAGCGCCCGCCATTGCGCGTCCTGCTCGACAGCCGAC
>JANOKK010000258.1:0-1470 GCA_031419255.1 Betaproteobacteria bacterium | reverse complement strand
CAGACCTCAAATATCCGGCGTTTTCGCCGGGCATGCCGAGGCCACTGGCGAAGATCATGAAAGGTAAAGACTACTTTGAGGTTCTGAGAAAACAGGATATTTTGTTGCATCATCCTTTCGAGAGTTTCATGCCGGTCGTCGAATTCATTCAGTATGCGGCGCGCGATCCGCAGGTGGTGGCGATCAAGCAAACGGTTTATCGCATTGGCAGGGATTCGATCATCATGGAGTCCCTGATCGAGGCCGCCAAATTGGGCAAGGAAGTGACCGTGGTGATCGAACTGATGGCACGGTTCGAGGAAGAAGCGAATTTGAATTGGGCGGCGCGTCTGGAGGAAGTGGGCGCGCATGTCGTCTACGGCGTGGTCGGGCACAAGACTCACGCCAAGATGTCGCTGGTGGTGCGGCGCGAAATCGATGAACCGGATGCGGACAAACCGAAAACCAAGCCGCGCGTGCGACTTCGCCGCTATGTGCATCTCGGCACCGGCAATTACCATCCCGGCACGGCGCGCTTGTACACCGATTTCGGTTTGATGACGGCGCATGAAGGCATTTGTACGGACGTGAACGCGGTGTTCGCGCAATTGACGGGGCTCGGGCGTGCCAGCAAGCTTGCCCACGTCTGGCAAGCACCGTTTACCTTGCATACCGGCGTGATTGCGGCCATTGACGCCGAAGCGAAAATTGCCCGAAATGGAAAGCGCGCGCACATCATCGCCAAAATGAATGCGTTGCTGGATCCGCAGGTCATCGAGGCGCTTTACAGAGCATCAAAAGCGGGCGTCAAAATCGATCTGATTGTTCGCGGTGTTTGCGCGTTGCGGCCTGCATTGGCGGGATTGTCGGAAAATATTCGCGTCCGATCGATTGTCGGTCGTTTTCTCGAGCATTCGCGCATTTTTTACTTCCGCAATGGCGGGGCGGGCCGCGAGCAAGTGATGTTGTCAAGCGCGGATTGGATGGAGCGAAATTTCTTTCGGCGCATCGAATTGTGCTTTCCAGTCAATGATGGCCGACTGAAAAGACGAGTGATCAATGAAGGACTGAAGCCCTATCTTGAAGACAATGCGCAGGCCTGGGAAATGGACGGCGAGGGTGGATATGCACGCAAGCAGCCGGTAAAAAGTGCGCGCGGTGGAAAAGCGAGGCTAGTGCGCAAGGTGGCGCAGGAAGGGTTGCTGGCGCAATTGGCAGATGGATATCGCTAGTGTGTTGATTTTCACGAAATAAATTCACTTTGCTCTACCAAACTTTACTGTGCATGCAATTCTATTGTGGTGAAGTGACATTTCTATTTACAGCCGCAGGCGAAAAAATCTTGAAGCAGGGTTGCGCGGCTTTTTGCGCAACCCTGCTTCAAGATTTTTTGCGCGCAGGCATCAGTCAGCTACACTCGGTCGTGCCGTTGTCCAACACGACGATTAGTTGTGGATTGCGCGCAGGCATCAGTCAGCTACACTTGTTGCG
>JANOKK010000257.1:0-7257 GCA_031419255.1 Betaproteobacteria bacterium | reverse complement strand
TCGCCGCTGCGCACGCCGGCGCAGACGCGATCGGCGTGGTCTTGTATCCACCCAGCCCGCGCGCGGCGAATATCGAGACCGCGCGCGCAATTTGCGAGGCGCTACCACCGTTCATCTTGCCGGTTCTGTTGTTTGTGAACGAAACGGCGCAGAAAGTCACCGCAGCGATCGAGGCCATCAAGCCCTCGCTGCTGCAATTTCACGGCGACGAAACCGAGCCGTATTGCATGCAATTCGGCCTGCCATATCTCAAAGCGATTCGCGTCGATAAGCGGTTGACGGCAGGCGATTTGTTAGAATGCGAGCAACGATTTCATTCAGCGCGCGGCCTATTGCTGGACACCTTGGCGGTCAGCGTGTACGGCGGCAGCGGCGAGACATTCGACTGGAATCTGATTCCACCGACAATGCGTGGCCGCATTGTGCTTTCGGGTGGATTGAATCCACAGAATGTGGCGGACGCGGTGAAAATGATTCAACCGTGGGCGGTCGATGTATCGAGTGGTGTCGAGTCGACAGAAAAAGGCATCAAGGATCACCGCAAAATTGCGCAATTTATCGAGGCTGTGAAAAATGCAAATGTATGATTTGCCGGACGCAACCGGTCACTTTGGCCCCTACGGCGGCGTGTTTGTCGCGGAGACCTTGCAAGCGGCGTTGCTCGAACTGAATCTTGAATATGCAAAAGCCAAAGCCGATCCCGCATTTGTTGCCGAATTCCAGCATGTATTGAAGCATTACGTTGGGCGCCCCAGCCCGATCTATCACGCCGAGCGTTTGTCCAATGAGTTGGGCGGCGCGCAAATTTATTTGAAGCGCGAAGACCTGAACCACACTGGTGCCCACAAGGTGAACAATACCGTCGGACAGGCATTACTCGCGCGACGCATGAACAAGCGCCGCGTGATCGCCGAAACCGGTGCAGGGCAACATGGTGTCGCCACCGCGACAGTGGCCGCACGCTATGGGCTGGAGTGCGTGGTTTACATGGGCAGCGAAGACATCAAGCGCCAGGCGCAAAACGTCTATCGCATGAAATTGTTGGGCGCAACGGTGGTGCCCGTCGATAGCGGCTCGAAGACGCTGAAAGACGCACTGAATGAAGCGATGCGCGATTGGGTGACCAATGTCGAGAGCACGTATTACATCATCGGCACCGTCGCCGGCCCGCATCCGTACCCGATGATGGTGCGCGATTTCAATTCAGTGGTTGGCAAAGAGTGCCTCACGCAGATGCCGGAAATAATCGGTCGACAGCCCGATGCGGTGCTCGCGTGCGTGGGCGGCGGCTCGAATGCGATGGGTATTTTCTTTGATTACATTCCTCACGCCGATGTGCGCCTGATCGGTGTCGAAGCGGGTGGCGAGGGAATTGAGACCGGCCGTCACGCAGCGTCGCTTTCGGCCGGCACACCTGGCGTGTTGCACGGCAATCGCACCTACCTCATTCAGGATGCCAACGGCCAGATCATCGATACGCATTCGGTTTCAGCGGGTCTCGATTACCCAGGTGTTGGTCCCGAGCACGCATGGTTGAAGGATTCGGGCCGCGCGGAATACGTGGCAATCAACGATGACGAAGCTTTGGCTGCGTTTCATCGTCTCTGCCGCACCGAAGGTATCATCCCCGCGCTCGAGTCGAGCCACGCGGTGGCGCAGGCGATGAAAATGGCACCGTCGATGTCCAAAGACAAAGTATTGCTGGTGAACCTTTCAGGGCGTGGCGACAAGGATATGGCGACCGTCGCCGACCGATCGGGGCTGACGTTGTCGGGCGGCACTGTCACAACCAAGGCTGCATGATGTCGAGAATCGCAGCGACCTTTGCAACACTCGCACGCGAGAAACGGGTTGCGCTGATTCCCTACATCATGGCGGGCGATCCTTCTGTCGCCGAGACGGTGCCACTGATGCATGCGTTGGTCGCGGCGGGCGCAGATGCAATCGAGCTCGGCGTACCGTTCTCTGACCCGATGGCTGATGGCCCCGTGATTCAACGCGCGGCCGAACGTGCATTGAAACAGGGCGTGGGCTTGAACGATGTGTTGAAAATCACTGCCGAATTCCGCGCGATCAATCAATCAACACCCGTGGTGTTGATGGGTTACGCGAATCCGATCGAGCGCATCGGCATCGATGTGTTCGCCGATCGCGCGCGAACTGCCGGTGTCGATGGAACCCTTATCGTCGATTATCCGCCCGAAGAAAGCAACGCGTGGCTCGCCGCGATGGATCGCGCCGGCATCGATTGCATTTACCTTTTGTCGCCGACGTCCTCAGCAGCGCGCATCGATCTCGTGTGTGCTGCGGCGCGAGGCTATATTTATTATGTCTCGTTGAAAGGCGTCACCGGTGCCGGTAATATCGATAGCGGCGATGTCGAGGAAATGATTCGCAAAATCAAATCCCGCACATCGCTGCCGGTCGGTGTCGGCTTCGGTATTCGCGATGGCGCGACGGCGAAACGCATTGCCGGTTTTGCCGATGCGGTGGTGATCGGCTCGCGACTCATCGAGGAAATCGAGACCTCGCCCAAAGGCGAAGCGATCGAGCGCGTTGCGGCACTGGTAAAGAGCATTCGTGGGGCGATGGACAAATGAGTTGGTTTCGGAAACTACTGCCGCCGAAAATAAAATCCGCAAGCGCCTTGCAAAAAAAGGCCGTGCCGGAAGGCCTGTGGAGCAAGTGTCCCTCATGTCAGGCGACGCTTTATTTCACTGATCTGGAAAACAACCAGCACGTGTGTCCGAAGTGCAATCATCACAACCGCATTTCCGCTCGTGCTCGCCTCGATTTGTTTTTCGATCCGGAAGGCCGGGCCGAAATCGGCAGCGAAGTCGTACCCGTCGATACCCTGAAATTTCGCGACAGCAAGAAGTACATCGATCGCCTCGAGGATGCCGAAAAATCTACGGGCGAGACCGATGCATTGGTGGTCATTCAAGGCGCCGTGCGCAGCGTGCCGATCATCGCGGCCGCATTCGAATTCAATTTCATGGGTGGCTCGATGGGCTCCGTCGTCGGCGAGCGGTTTTCGCGCGCAGTGGAAGCGTGTTCCGACGAGAAATTGCCCTTCATTTGTTTCACCGCGACTGGCGGCGCACGCATGCAGGAGGGTTTGCTGTCGTTGATGCAAATGGCTAAAACCACGGCGGCGTTGCACATGTTGTCGAAGGCGCGCCTGCCGTTCATTTCGGTGCTGACCGATCCGACCATGGGCGGCGTATCGGCAAGTTTTGCGTTTCTGGGCGATGTGGTGATCGCCGAGCCGGGCGCTTTGATCGGTTTCGCCGGCCCGCGCGTGATCGAGCAGACGGTGCGCGAGACCTTGCCGGAAGGCTTTCAGCGCGCCGAATTTTTGTTGGAAAAAGGCGCGATCGATTTGATCGTCGACCGCCGGCAGATGCGTGAACGCGTCGCACAGTTGGTGACGTTGTTGCAGAAAGAGCCGCTGCCGGCGGTGTAGCGGAGTCGGCTCGTGTGTCCTGCCGTGCGCCGCAATAAAATTACAGACTCCAGCACTGGCGTGCCGTTCAGGCCGAAAATGGCTGGAGAGCCGCATCCACAGCCGATCTACGTTTTCACCATTAAATGACGCCCGGTATACCCAAAACACTGGACGACTGGCTCGATTACATCGGTCGCCAGCACTCGGCGGAAATTGTCATGGGGCTCGACCGTGTTGCGTGCGTGTGGCAACGCATGGGAAATCCGCAGGCACCGATCAATATTATCGTCGGCGGCACCAACGGTAAAGGCTCCACTTGCGCGATGCTGGAATCGATGCTGCACGCGGCGGGCTACAAGACTGGTTTTTATTCCTCGCCGCATCTGGTGCGCTATAACGAGCGCGTCCGAATTGATAAGAGTGAAGCGGACGATGCATCACTGATCGCATCTTTCAGCGCGGTCGAGCACGCGCGCGTTGGTACCTCGCCAGTTCTGCCGCTGACGTATTTTGAGTTCGCAACGTTGTCCGCGCTGTGGTTGTTTCAGCGCGAGAAAATCGATGTCGCGATTTTGGAAGTGGGACTCGGCGGCAGACTCGATGCGGTCAATATCATCGACGCCGACGTGAGTATTGTAGTGAGCGTGGATCTGGATCATCAATCGTATTTGGGTGACACGCGGGAAAAAATTGCGTTCGAGAAGGCGCACATTTATCGACCGCATCGCCCGGCGATTTTTGCCGATCGCGATTCGCCACGCACACTCGCAGAATATGCGAAAGCAATTGATGCCGACCTGCAACTGCTCGACCGGGATTTCCGCTATGAAATGAGCGAGGGGCAATGGCAATTTTTCGGCAAACACCGTGCGCGCCATTCGCTACCTTATCCTGCGCTGCGCGGCGCGTACCAATTGAAAAACGCCTCAGCCGCGCTCGCCGCATTGGATGCGTTGCACGATCGAATGCCGGTATCGCAAAGCCATGTCAAACGCGGATTGCTGGAAGTCGAATGGCCAGGTCGCATGCAGGTGTTGCCGGGCCGGCCCATGGTGGTGCTCGATGTTGCCCACAATCCGCATGCGGCGCGCGCATTGCATGATGCGTTGGGCTCGATGGGATTTCATCCGAATACCTTTGCCGTGTTCGGCATGTTGAACGACAAGGACATCGATGCGGTGATTGAAATTCTCAAAGACCGCATCGATTTCTGGCACATCGCGGGTTTGGAATTAAGCGCCGGATCGCGAGGTGCCACCGCCGATTTGCTTGCCAAAAAGCTGGACGCGCACGGGCTCAAAGGCAAATATTCTCGCCACCTCGGCATTGCCGACGCCTATGCTGCGGCGCGGGAGAGGGCAGGCGAGAATGATAGAATTCTTGTGTTCGGTTCGTTCCATACCGTCGCGGAAATCCTGCGATCCACCGAATCGAAATGACCCGGATTCCCGCCATGGCTGCCACCCCGTTTCACGAAGTTTCCGCCACCGAGCTTGAACTCAAGCGGCGAGGTCGACGTCGGCTGATTGGTGCGATCACCATCGGTTTGCTCGCATTCGTTTTTTTGCCGATGATTTTCGACAACGAACCTAAGCGCAACGGACAAGCGACGAAAACACAGAATATTTCAGTGCTGGTGCCGGCAAAGGAAGGTCAGCCGGCACTTTCCGCACCATCCGCCCCGGCACCGGTTTCAACTACGGTTCCCGCAACAATTTCTGAAACAGTTTCTGCATCGGCCTCCATCGCAGTTGAGCCCGCGAAGCCGGCGACTGCCGACACTGGCAAAGCGGCAGCGGTCACCAGCGAATCTGCGAAGCCGGCAAAAAAAGTCGAGAAACCCGGCAAAGCCGAAGCAGCACCTTCAACGCAGAAAAGTGGGTTCGTGGTGCAGCTCGGCGTTTTTGCGGACGCCGACAATGCCAAGCTTGCGGTGGGAAAAATGAAAGAGGCAAAACTCACCGTTTACACGGAAAGCATTCCGATCAAGACCGGCAATGCGACACGAGTGCGGGTGGGTCCTTTTGCGACCAAGGAAAAAGCCGATGCAGCACTCGCGCAGGTGAAACTTGCAGGAGCGGATGGCAAGATTGTTCCGCTCAAATAGCGTTAGCCATGCGTTAAGCAAGTCCTTCGGCGTGCGCAGGACGAACGGTAAATCGATGATTCCATTGCGGGTGATTCATTCGATTCATCCGGAGCCGGCCTACCCCATTGGTGGATTTGATCAGACTCTGCGAGGTCGTGAATCGTGAACGAACTCGATTACGCCGTCATTGCGCTCGCGGTCATTTCAATTCTGGTCGGCTTGGCGCGTGGCGCGGTACGTGAGGCGATCAATCTTGCCGGCTGGATTCTCGCGGCATTGCTCGCGCATACCTATGCGCAGGATCTCGCCATGTACTTTGCCGATTGGATGTCTGAGCCGGTATTTCGCGTGGCACTCGCGTGGCTGGTGATTTTCGTCGGCATATTGATGCTCGCCGGATTGTTGGCGAGCCTCGTTTCCGCTCTCGTGCGAAAATTGGGATTGGGTGGCCTGGATCAGTTGCTCGGTGCGGCCATTGGCGTTGTGCGCGGTGCAGTGGTATTGATTGTGCTGGCGCTGGCGGCGGGAATGACAAAATTTCCGCAAACGGCGCTATGGAAGAATGCGGCAACCACGCCGACGCTTGAAGTGGCCGCATTGCATGCGCGGACATTTTTGCCGGAGAGTCTGGCCGCGCGGATTTCATTTCGGGCGCTGAAGTTGCAGCAAACATCAAGTTTGGTGAAGAGTTAAGAGGGCGTATATGTGCGGCATCGTCGGAATCGTCTCCAAAGGCCAGGTTAACCAGTTGCTGTATGACGGCTTGACCGGGCTGCCACATCGCGGCCAGGATGCGGCGGGCATCGTTACGGCAGATGGCAGGACGTTTCATATGCACAAGGATCGCGGCCTGGTGCGCGATGTGTTTCGCACCCGCGATATGCGCAGCCTCACCGGCCATATGGGCATCGCGCATTGCCGATATCCTACGGCAGGATCCGCCACAAGCGCTGCCGAATCGCAGCCGTTCTATGTCAATTCGCCGTTTGGTCTCGTGCTTGGCCACAACGGTAATCTGGTCAATACGGCCGAGCTACAGCGCGAACTTTTTCAGGATGATCTGCGGCACGTCAACACCAATTCCGACTCCGAAGTGTTGCTCAATGTTCTGGCGCACGAACTGGCGCGCGCCGCCGAGGGTATTCGCCTTGATCCCGACGCAATTTTCAATGCCGTCGCGGGCGTACATCGCCGCGCAAGAGGGGCGTATGCCATCGTCGCGATGATCGCCGGCTATGGATTGCTCGCGTTTCGCGATCCGCATGGCATCCGCCCGTTGATTATCGGCAAACATGGCAGCGAGGAAGATGGCGGCGTCGAATTCATGGTTGCATCCGAAAGCGTTGCACTCGATACGCTCGGCTTCGAGATCATGCGCGATGTGGCACCGGGTGAAGCGATTCTGATCGACACCTCGGGTAATTTTTTTAGCCGCCAATGCGCACCGAATGCGGGATTACATCCCTGCATTTTCGAGTATGTGTATCTGGCGCGGCCGGATTCCGTGATCGATGGCATTTCGGTTTATGAAACGCGCTCATTGATGGGCCGATCGCTGGCCGCAAAAATTCTCCGCGAATGTCCGGATATCGAAATCGACGTGGTGATTCCGATCCCCGACACCAGCCGTCCTTCCGCCGTGGAAGTGGCGCAGGTACTGGGTGTCAAGTACCGCGAGGGATTCATCAAGAACCGCTATATCGGTCGCACCTTTATCATG
>JANOKK010000256.1:0-1934 GCA_031419255.1 Betaproteobacteria bacterium | reverse complement strand
GCGCTGGCCGCCGCCTTGGCTTTTTCGTCATAGGTCGGCACGTCATTGCGAACCACTTCGGCGCGTTCGCGCGCTTCGCCCACGCGGTCGATGCCGCTCGCGAGTTCACGATGCCAACGCTCAAGCTCGTTGGCGGTAGATTCGCGGTTAGTTTCAACTTCGCCGATCTGCTGCGCAAGCCCTTCGATTTGCGCCGTGAGGCGACGGCGATTGTCGCCCAGATAACTGATCTCCTGCTCCAATTGCACCACCGTGGAGTTCGCCTCGAACATGCCGGCCTGCGCCGCCGTCAATTGATCGGTCTCGGTGTAGTGATCCTGTCTGAGCTTGTCGAGCCCGGTTTCGACCTCACGCAATTTCGCGGTCTCGCCCTCGAAGCCGGTTTCGGTCTTGATGATTTCGTTGGCGTAGCGTTGTTTGGACGCAAGCACTTCGCGCTGTTTGGTGTACGCCCACAGGTTTTCGTTCAACTTCAATTCGGTATTGAACTCGTGGTACTTCGCGGCGACCGCTGCCTGCTCGGATAATTTCTCAACCTGCTTGTCGAGCTCCGACAGAATATCGCTGACGCGGTGCAGATTTTCTTTGGAATCTTCCAGCCGTGCTTCGGTTTCGCGGCGGCGTTCGCGGTATTTCGATACGCCGGCAACCTCTTCCAGAAACACCCGCAACTCTTCGGGCCGCGAGGTAATCACGCGCGAAATCATGCCTTGTTCGATGATTGCGTAGGCGCGTGGCCCCAGGCCGGTGCCGAGGAAAATATCGGTGATGTCACGGCGGCGCACATGCTGGCTGTTGATGTAATAGTCCGAATTACCATCGCGCGTGAGCACGCGCTTGACGGAAATTTCGCTGTATTGGCCCCATTGTCCGCCGACGCGGCCAAGCGAATTATCGAACACCAATTCCACGGCGGCGCGCCCGCCCGGCTTGCGGCTGCTGGAGCCGTTGAAAATCACGTCCTCCATTTTTTCGCCGCGCAAATGCTTGGCCGACGATTCACCGAGCACCCAGCGCACCGCGTCGATGACGTTGGATTTACCGCAGCCATTGGGGCCGACGACGCCGACCAGTTGGCCGGGCACGGCGATGGTGGTGGGATCGACGAAAGACTTGAATCCGGCGAGCTTGATTTGAGTAAGACGCACTATTAGCCCTATTTTTGTGTGTTGCACGCCATCTAAATTGCACAAAACCCGCTTCATCGTCGCGACTCACGACCATTGGGCGGGTATGTTGGATAAAATCAAGAACTGCAATGAAGATGATTTTAACGTAACGGTTTTGGCAATACCAATTCAAAGGCATCAAAAACGCGATGAGCACATCCCGCAAAAAAGAATCCACATCAAGTAGCGTGTCTAAGTCCGTGAAAAATCAGGCGCTCGCGCTGAAAAGTTCTCGGCTGGGCGGCAAACCCACGGCACCGGCAACGAAATCGCTTGACACCTTCCCGAATCCGCAGCCCAAACGCGATTTCCTGATCCACATGCAGATCCCGGAATTCACCTGCCTTTGTCCGATGACCGGGCAGCCGGATTTCGCGACCATCTATCTGGACGTCATTCCCGACAAACGTTGCGTGGAATTGAAAAGCCTCAAGCTATACATCTGGTCGTTTCGCGATGAAGGCAAATTTCACGAGGCCGTGACGAATGAAATTCTCGATGACATCGTCGCGGCGATTCAGCCACGCTTCGCGCGATTGACGGCGAAGTTTTGGGTGCGGGGCGGGATATTCACCACGGTGGTCGCGGAACATCGTGCGCGCGGCTGGAAGGCGCTGCCGCGCGTCGATCTGGGTGGTTTTGCGGATGAATCCAGCGTGGCCGGGTAGCGTCCACCACATGGCTGCCACCCCACCTGCATTGCCCTTCACCGGCGAACGCTTTGTCCCCGGCGCGCCGGGCGCGATCGGCGAGATGTGGTACGAG
>JANOKK010000255.1:0-1146 GCA_031419255.1 Betaproteobacteria bacterium | reverse complement strand
CCATGCGGTCGAGTTCACGCAACAAATCATTGGGAAACTCGATGTCGGCCTTGTCGATTTCATCGATCAGCAGCACTACCTGTTCGGCCGAATCAAAAGCCTGCCAGAGCGTGCCTTTGGCGATGTAGTTCTTGATGTCCTTGACTTTCTCCTCGCCCAATTGCGAGTCGCGCAGGCGCGAGACGGCGTCATACTCGTACAATCCCTGCTGCGCTTTGGTGGTCGATTTGATGTGCCATTGCAACAGTCGCTTGCCAAGCGCCTTGGCCACTTCTTCGGCCAGCATGGTTTTGCCGGTGCCTGGCTCACCTTTGATCAAAAAAGGCCGTTGCAACGTGACGGCAGCGTTCACGGCCAGCGTGAGATCGTCGGTCGAAATGTAGTTTTCACTGCCGGTAAACTTCATGATTAACCCGTTTTGAATGGTCGCGCGTTAAAGATATTGGATTCACAAGATTATACGTTTCCAACCCAGGAGTCTTTCATGAAGCTCAACATGTTTCGCCTCACCGCAATCGCAACGTCAATCGCATCATTTATCGCTGCCGTACCGGCAACGCACGTCTTCGCGCAAACCAGCGTGACCATCTATTCCAGCGCCCAACCCGGCACACTTTCCACCGCGACATTTCAATCCGGCGGCGAAGGCGTCAGTGTTCCAGGCTACGCGATGGTGAAGCAGCAACGCGATGTCAAACTCGACGCGGGTCGTACCGTGATCCGCGTCTCGGACGTTCCTGCGCTCATTGACCCGACCACCGTCGCGTTTGAATCGCTGCTCGACCCGGCGGGAACGCGGGTGGTCGAGCAGAGCTTTGAATTCGACTTGACCAGCACCAACAAGCTATTGCAAAAATACCTCGACCGCGAAGTCACTGTCGAGCAGGTGCGCGGACAAGGCGTTGAATCCATCACCGGCACGTTGATCGGCACGCAAGGCGGGCTGGTGCTGCGCGCGGGTGATGGTTCGATCCGCACCATCAATAGCTATTCCGGCGTGAAATTGAGCAGCCTGCCGGGCGGGCTTATCAGCAAGCCGACGCTGGTATGGGATATCTCCGCCACGCGCGCGGGAACGCACCCTGCCCGCATGAGTTTTCAGACCGGTGGCATCACCTGGTGGACCGATTACAACCTGACGTTAAG
>JANOKK010000254.1:0-6817 GCA_031419255.1 Betaproteobacteria bacterium | reverse complement strand
GCTGCCAATCCAGAGGTGCATATTTCGCGACCGAAGGATCGCCCAGAATGCGACGACTCCGACGGCAACGATCGCGGCAGCGATGATAATCGCGCTCATGAGTGCATCATGTAAACACGTCTATTCATCGCTTGGCCTTTTGCCAATTGACATTTTGTGTCTGGCGGAGGTGTCGAATCAAGCCAAACAATGCGGCGAGATTCATTGTGGAAAAATAGAATGGAACGTAGACAAGTGTCGGTAAATGTATTTTCTTGCGCATTGCCCAGCCAAAAAAAGCGAGTGCATAGAAGGCCAATTGCGCAATCAACAGCAAAAGGTAAAGCGGGGAGTCGATCAGTAAAATGGAAGTGACAAACAGGGCGAGCAACCATAAGGGTGAAGTCCAGCGCAATATCTTGTGTGAAAAGAACGCAAAAGTGAACCAGTTTCGTGGAGGCAAAAGAAACGCGGCGTGCCTGACAATGGTCTGGAACCCGCCCGCAACCATGCGTACTTTTACGAAGAAGTCGTCGCCAATTTCAATGGAAGCAAATTCTAGCGACTCGGCATCCGGCTCATAGAGTACGCGATAGCCTTTCTTGACAATATTCAGAGTTAGTTCGGCATCATCGTTGATGACAGCCGTATCCATTGGCTCGTACAATTCGCGCCGCACGGCAAAAATTTCGCCATCTCCATTGGTGATCGTTCCCAATTGGCTTTCCGCCAACTTGATGGCCGATTCGTATCGCCAATACAGGCTGTCGCCTTCGCTCGATTCCCTGTCTCTCGCGTCGCGAATGCGTTTGATTCCACATACACCGCCAACAGATGGATCGACAAAATTTTTGATCAATGCTCGAATCGCGCCAGGATTAAAATCATTGTTTGCGTCGGAAAATACCACAATGTCACCACGCGACGCGGGAACACCGCGATTGAGTGCCGCCGTCTTTCCGCGCCGCTCTGGCGTATGCATGGAAACGACGCCTTTTGACGAAAATTGTTCGACAATCGATGCCGTATTGTCGTTGGATCCATCCGAAACGATTATCACCTCAAACAATTCGGCGGGGTAGTCGATGCCAATTGAATTGACGAGTTTTTGCCCGATGACTTTTTCTTCGTTGTATGCCGCAATGATCAGGCTGACAAACGGTAACCTGGGTTCCAATGGTGGGTCGTAGGTCAACTTTTTCGTTTTAAGTCTCGCCAGTATCAAAACTACCGCAGGGTAGATCAGGTAGTGGTGCGCAAGCAGGCCAAATGAACCCCAAAAAATCCAGGTGCTCATGTACTTGTCCCGGAATTCACTCGTGTATGGTCAATGTTGATGGGCGATGCGGGACGCGAAAGTAGTGCCGCCGTTGTTTCGGCCAATAGGACTTTCAATCGACTGCGCTCGTCCGGTATAGCCAAATTGAACGTGTATCGAACTCCGATGTCATGAACCCAATAAAGCGTCGCCCAAAGCAGCGTGTCTGTGGCAACGATGCCGACATTTTCCTGATATTCACTCAGCAATCGGTGCTCCTCGGCGTTGAAATTCCATGGAAGTATCGCCGCTCGATATACGTCAGAAATACGCATGGATTGGCGGATGCTGCGGTTGTAGGCAATCAGATACAGTAGATCGATGAATGGCAAACCTTGTTTTGAGGAAAGTTCCCAATCGATGACGCCAACAACGGTTTTTGTTCGCGGATTAAGGATTACATTTTCGAGTTTGTAGTCGCCATGTTGCCACACTGTATGCCAAGCGATGCCCGCTGTTCGACTTTTCGTGAGCGCAAGTAGGTTTTGGAATTCGGCAGTAAACGTGGGATATCGGTCAATCGCTTGTTGGAAGAGTGTGGCGATTTGCTTAACGCAGATTGGCGAAGGACCGGAATTTCGTTCGATGGTTGCAACATGAAAATCCGACAAAAACTTGCCCGCATTGCGAGTCGCAGTTCGCGTTCCCGGGCAATTGCGGTCAATGGTCATACCCGGTAGTTCAGTCAGTACGAAGTAGCGGAACGTGCCTAAGGTTCCGGTCGAAACGACCTGCGGAAGTTTGCTACGCAATTCTGGCAGCCGCAGCGTCAGCTCTTTTAGCGTTGCGGCCTCGACTTCCCGTCGCGCAATGGCTTGGCTATCGTCAGTCAGAACAATGACGAGCCGCCCATATTTTTCTTCCTTCAGGCCATAGGAAATTATTGCCTTTCGCCAGAGTAACTGGCACTTTTTCATTTCAATGCGCGCCAGCGCAACGCCGGGCAGCACATGAACCCTCTCGGCAAGCAGATCGATGACGGAGGGCAAAAAAAATTCCTTCGACGCAACGAGGCCGTAGGCAGGTGCCCAACGACTTGCGCCGCTCTTGCCGTAACACCACTCCTTGAGACGTTCTCGCCAGAGGACACTATTTTTGACAGACTTGTAACCTTCGCTGGATAGAATTTCAAATACGCGATCATCCGCCAAAATGAAGGGATGCAGGCGCACCAAGTTGCTTGCAAAGCCGGCATTGGCGATCAAGTCATGCACTTCGCCGGGCCGGAATCTCTTGCCGCTTCGAATCAGAGGCCCAAAATTCGTGAGCGACGCGCCGTTGCGAAATCCGAGGTAACAATAGCCGCCTGGCCGAAGCAAGCGATTGACGAGACGAAGTAAATGATTGAGTTGGTTTTCGGCATTCTCATTAAGCACCTTCCCTTCAAAATCGTGAAGAATGAATGCGCCGATGCAAGCCTCACCTTTTGGCAACAGCCATTCGGATTCAAGTAGCTGGCAAAGCCTGTGGCACTCGTCATGCGCAGGCGCAACTTGAAAAGTTGCGGATACATCAATGGCATGTACGTCCAATCCCACTTTACGAAAGAATGCGCTCGGGCAGGAAGGCGCGAAATCGACGCACAGCATGTCACCCGATGGGTTGCCACCAAGAATCACATGCCAGCCTGGTACGTCGAGTTTGGTCGCAAAATATCCCGGATCAACATCAACCTTTGACGGCTCGTCGCGCACATGGGAGGCGGTGAAATTTGATACGTTTTCCTTGCGATCGCCCGAGTTGATTTCCAATGTAAAGATGCTGGGAAGTTCAATCATGGCGCGGAACCATGCAGTGGTTGTGTTTCTTTCAACCTGCAAGCGCGGCATCGCGAACCGGTTCACACGATCCAAGTAATTGGGTCCTGGGATGTAGGACATGGCCAATCGATAACCAGCGCGCTTTACAGCGGAAATGACACGGTCATCAAACGCATCCCGCCCGCCCTCCGGGTAGGCAATAACGTTAGTGACTTTACCTAGCTGGCGCTCAATGCAGGCGCGGGATTCAACAAGTTCAAACTCCAGAGCTGCGTCATCGAGTTTAGTCAAAATGGGGTGCGAGATCGCGTGTGAGCCGAATGCAATGCCATTGCTTGACATTTCTCGCACTTGATCCCAAGTCAGTGTCCGGCTTAGTTCGGACTCTTGCGGACGCGGCGCAGCATTCAACTTCATGGCGAGCCATTCAATTTTTTCACGGCGCAATGGATCGGGAAGTTCCTTTAAGTACGCCAGAACATGTTCCGCCGCCCGCCGTCGGGATGAAATATCATTAAGCGCCATGTTGTTGGCAAGACCAGGCAACTGCAGAATTCCCGGAGCCGCATGAAACAATAGATTTGAAACGCGATCGAACCAAAAGACCTCGTCGTTACTCACATATCCGGTCGACAGAAATACCGTAGCCGGGACACCTTGACTACGCAGAATGGGATACGCATGCGCAAAAATGTCTGCATAGCCGTCATCAAATGTAATGACAATTGCGCGGCGTGGCAGCGGTGTTTCGCCATCCAACGCATTCAAAACATCGTCGAATGTAATGGGTGAAAAATTCTTTGCGACATATTCGATCTGATCACGAAAATCGGACTTTGATGCACTAATCAGCGCTGGATCAAATGGAAAATGTGTTTCGTCGGCAACGTCGAAGACCCGGTGGTAAGTCAAAATGCGCAGTTCCTGCCTACGCCAACTAGGCAGATGCGGCAGCAGGGACAATAGACCGGTGGCATGAAGAGCGCTTGCCAAAAACTCTTTCTTGCCTGTCATTGTGTCATTGTCTTCGGGTTCAGAATTGCCATCTCTGCATCAGAAATAGAGCGTCGCAAATGTTTTGACAAACAATATCCAGACGAATGGCACCAGCGCTGTTATGGCCAAGTCACGCCGGGTAAAGCACACTTTTTCTTTCAGGTTATTTCCCACGACGGCGCACAGGCCAAGTAGAAAGTAGAAAGTCTCATACTCTAGCGTGACAAACAAGGCGCTAAGCACGTAGCCAAAGATAATCAGTGCCAGCGCCGTTGCATAGGCTTTATCTGCCTCATTATATGGGCCGGCTCTATAGAGGAATAGTCCCTTTACGGCGAGGTAGATCAGCGAAACCCATAAGAAAAGCCCAATGACTCCAGTTTCACCCATGATTTCGATTGGTGAACTGTGCGCGATCAAGCGCCCCGTATAGACGCGATAGTTACCCTTGCCGATGCCGAACACTGGGTTGTTTGTGACCATATCCACGCCTTGTGCCCATACCTCTACCCGGTGTTGCGCGGACTTGTTTTCATCCCGAATCGAGGTCAAATGGTCCGGTGCAGCTATATATGCAACACCAATGATGGCAGCGACGATGCCAATTTTTGCGATCGAAATTTTGAGACGAATCAATAGGTAAATGGCAAGTATGCCTAGCGCCGCCAGCAGGCCGCCGCGAGATCCCGAGAAGTATGTCGCGAGTAGCAATGGGCCTAACATCAGGCAACCGATTGCGCGCGTCACTGCACCAAAGGGTGGCCCGACGAGCATCAGCAAGATCGGTAGACCGATCGTATAAATTACGCAAAACACCCCAGGCCCATCGAAAATATTTACCCACTTTGTGCGACCGGTTCCGCCGGCGGCGAGCACACTGGGGTCGACCCAGCCAAGTGGCTGCCCCGCCCATCCGATGCCGTTCGGACTCAGCTTGTGCTGAATTCCTTCGACCACCAACACCATGACAAAAAAAAGTATCAGCCACATTACGCGGCGCAAGTGAGGAAAAGTCGGCAACGAAATGATTACGAGGCGATAGAGAATGAACCATTTGAAATAATCTATGACCGTTGGGACGGATCGCACGTTTAATTGATTTGCGAGTGCCGTAATTACAATCCAAACCAGCATCGCCAGGAAAATCCAGTCAATGGCACGAAACTTGAAAAAATTGACGATTCGGCCCTGTATGCTGGCAACCAAAAACCAAAGTGGGTACATGAAGTAGTCGACCGGAATATCGACGAACGGCGGCAGCCACAATTGCGGCGCAATGATTAGTGTCGTCAGGTATAAGGTGAACATTGTCGCGACAGCAATTCAAACGTTATTTGCAGGGCGATGCGGCTGCAGAGTATTCGTCAAGCGCTGCTGTTCGCAATCGAAAAGTGCCAGGCTTGCAGCTAGACACGCATGGGAGCAATGGCCTGGGGAAATCAATATCGCACCTTGAGATCGCCGCAAGTCGATCTTTCGACAGAAGTCCATCACCTGATGCAGTCCGATGCGTCAGTGCACAAGAAGGCCAAGTTGTCCCAAGCTTTCACGCATCGTACAAAATGGAAAATCTGCCAATAGACGTTCCAACCTCGGTTCGCAGCGGCGCAAATTCAAATAGTGTCGGAAGCGGGATTTCATACTTGCGCCGGGAATTCTCGGCTGGTCAGGGTCGATTTCCCATGGGTGCATGTAAAACACGAAATCCTGCCCTTCCCGATTCACCGACTTCAATGCCCAGTTGGTAAAGGCATAGGGGAATAAACGAAAGTAACCGCCGCCCGCGATAGGTATGCGAACCTTGCCACGTTGAAGCACCGTGATCGGATACTCGACGATTTCCTGGCCATTTGGCGTCTTCATTCGATGTGGCAGGCGCGGCGCGTTGGGAATGCCATATTTGTCGTGCCAAACCGGAAAGATGCTTGAATCGTAGAGAAATCCCGCGTCGCACAACACGTCCAGCGCCCAAAGTGATTCCCGTGTGATTGAGTAGGTTGCCGCACGGTAGCCTATAACCGGTCTTTGACATTGATCTTCGAGCAACGCTTTGCTATCAATCGTTTCCCGCCGAAACTCATCTATTGACTGACGATAAATCAGCCGGTGTGTCATACCGTGTGACGCAATTTCATGGCCCTGCGCAGCGATCGACCGCACAATTCCCGGATAACGGTTTGCGATCCAACCCAGGACAAAAAAAGTCCCATGCACGCCACGACGGGCAAGCAATTCCAGCACACGATCGGTATTTGCCTCGACCCGCGATGCATAGTTTTCCCAAGTTGAGTGTTCGACCACCGACGTAAATGCCTCGACCTGGAAATAGTCTTCGACATCGACGCTAAACACGTTACTCATTGATTGACTTGCTCCCCATCAAACGGATCGGACCTGCATCACGAAAGTAAACGTTCACGCAACGCGCGCATTCCATCTTCAATTTGAAACTTTATACATCGGCGTCGCGCGACAATCCAGTCCAACGGCACGGTTTCGGTGGCAAGCGAGCGTTTTTGCTGGCTGTCGCCCCCAAGGAAGTCATATGAATTCGCGCCATTTCTTAGATTGAATTCGATTGCCGCAAATTGTGCGATCACACCGGGCCAATTTCTACGGGGCAACAGTTCGTAATCAAACCCCGATTGGTAATTATGCACGACGCCGTTCCAGGAAAAATTATAAAGATAGCCGATCCAGCATTCGCCAAAACCGACACGAAGAATTTGAATCTCGCCCGCCGATATTCTCTCAGCGATCAGCG
>JANOKK010000253.1:0-1634 GCA_031419255.1 Betaproteobacteria bacterium | reverse complement strand
CGCGCGGGTTCGCCGCTGGACTGACCAATACCCTGTTCTCGCGTCGCGACATGTCGATAGCAATGGCAAGCATCCGGTTCATTCATTCTTCTATCCTGCCGAAGAGTACGATCCTGAAGTCCTGGATAAATTGAAGCCAATCTGCTCGGCAGGTCTCGGTGATGTTGAGCTTCACTTGCATCACGACAACGATACGGCATTGAATCTTGAGCGTACGCTAAATGAGTTCAAGACAACTCTGTTTGAGCGGCACGGTTACTTGCGGCGCGATCCGATCGATAACGAAATCGCTTACTGTTTCATACATGGCAATTGGGCGCTCGACAATTCTCGTCCGGACGGCCGATGGTGCGGTGTCTCCAATGAGTTGGATGTGCTGGTTCGCACGGGTTGTCGCTGCGATATGACCATGCCCTCGGCCCCAAGCGATACGCAGACGGCGAAAATCAATTCGCTCTATTTCGCGAGCGGCAAAGACGGGAAGTGCAAGTCCCACAATACCGGGCGGGATGTGGCACGTGGCGAGTGGGGGCGGATCGGTGAGCTATTGCTGATTCAGGGGCCACTTTGCCTGAATTGGTTGAGCCGAAAATTCGGCCTAATACCACGCATTGAGGCCTCTGAGATTTCGCACGATACGCCGCCGACGGCAAAGCGAGTGGCGTTGTGGGAACGATGCAACATCGGCGTTCGCGGCGCGCCAGGCCACCTCTTTATCAAGGTACACACGCATGGTGCCGTTGACGCAACGATGGACATGCTGTTTTCCGGCGGATTCGACACGCTGTGGGGCGCGCTTGAGACGCGATTCCGGGATCGGGCTGGCTACCGGCTGCACTATGTCAGTGCGTGGCAGATGTGTCTGAAAGTTCGCGACATTGCGGCGGCCCCTGCCAGCGTCGCGGAAAATCGTTAAGCGGATGCGGGTCCTGCACCTTATCGAATCGTTGGAGTTCGGTGGCGCGGAGAAGGTCGCCATTGACCTTGCCAATGCAATGGCGGAACGACATGAGGTGACTATTTGCTGCGTAAAGCAGATCGGCGACCTTGGTGGTACGGTTGACGCACGCATTCGTTTGTTGTGTCTCAATAAGCGAGAGGGAAACGATTACTTTGTGCCTTTCAGGCTTGCACAGATTCTGCGGGGCTTCAGAATTGATGTGTTGCATGCGCACAATTGGGGCGTGTATCTCGAGGCGGCACTAGCAGGCCTATTGGCACGCACGCAAGTAGCGATACATACCGTACATGGCCCCTATCTTGATTACCTTCCGGGATGGCGGCCTCGCCTGAAAAGAACTATCCGACATACGCTGGAGCGTTTGTTTTCGCCCTGCTTCGCGAAAATCGTCACGGTGTCGGATTCGATCCAGCAGTATATTCGTGATGAAATCGGTATTGCGCCATCGCGCATGTTGACCGTACACAACGGCATAAAGACGCAAGGCATACCTATCGCCAGAAAGGACAATGGC
Source organism: Betaproteobacteria bacterium (assembly GCA_031419255.1). Lineage (GTDB taxonomy): Bacteria > Pseudomonadota > Gammaproteobacteria > Burkholderiales > Usitatibacteraceae > UKL13-2. The sequence goes on along the minus strand of JANOKK010000253.1, from coordinate 159 downwards.
GAGATCCGATGCATTACGGTCGGTCGACTTGCAGAGGTCAAAAATCAGACGATGATGATCCGCGCGTTTCACGCCGCAGATTGCCGCAATGCAAAGTTGTATCTGGTTGGCGATGGTCCCGAACGCGCAAAACTCGCCGCACTGTCGCGCGAACTTGGA
>JANOKK010000252.1:0-2700 GCA_031419255.1 Betaproteobacteria bacterium | reverse complement strand
TTCCGGGCAGTCGCCAGTACCATCCTGAACGAGACGGGCTTTCGCTCCGACGTGATCGAGCGGCAATTGGCGCATGGCGAGCGCGATGATGTGCGCGCCGCGTACAACCGCGCAGAGTACCTGCCAGAGCGCAAGAAGATGATGCAGCAATGGTCGGACTATATCGATGGCGTTGAATCCACTGGCGCGGTCATACCGATCCGATCCGCGAAGAAAAAAACCGCCTGATCGCACCGTCACACACTTGCGCGGATCATTAAATCGACCCGAGCGCCGTTCTTGTGTGTTGTACTTTACTGGATTACAATGGACTCCATTGGATTACAGTCTAGATGATCGACAACTTCAAGCACCGTGGCCTTGAGCGATTTTTCAAACGCAGCGATTATCGCGGCATTCCCGCGCAGCACGCGCCGCGCATCGAGCGCATGCTGGATCGCCTTGATGGTGCCGTGAGGCCGGAAGACCTGAACCTGCCCGGTTACCGTTTCCATCCCCTCAAAGGCGCGCGCAAAGGTGAATACGCGGTCAGCGTGAGCGGCAATTGGCGCATCACGTTTGGCTTTGTCGGCGACAACGCAATCGATGTGAACTTGGAGGATTACCACTAATGAAATCGATGAGAGACCCGAACCGCCGTCCCACGCATCCGGGTGCAGTATTGCGAGAGGATGTGTTGCCCGCGCTGGAAATGACACAAACGGAGTTCGCGTTGCGACTTGGCGTGTCGCGGCTGACCGTGTCGGAAATCCTGCACGAGAAACGCCCCCTCACGCCCGAAATGGCGGCGCGTATCGCCAAGCTTCTTAACACCACCGCCGACAGTTGGCTGCGCATGCAGGCGGCGCTGGACTTATGGGCGATACAGCAAGACCCGAAGTTGCTGGCGGGGATCAAGCCGATCAAGCAGGTGGAGTATGCGGGTGCGTAGCGTGAAATATTGATTTGCCGTTGTAGATTCGGATTATCGGCAATGTAGCAGTCCCAGTTTTCGGGCGCGCGCGATGGATCAAAGAAAAGCTTACAGGATCAGCCACGTGCCATGGTAATAAACGTGGTAACTTATATTTTTGTTTCCCTATAACGAGCACTGGCGCGGCGTTTCAGCCATATTGTGGATGACACCACAGCCAGATTGGCGGGTAGAACATGCGCAATTTTGCTTTGCTGGCGGCAGTTCTGTTTTCAATTGCCTATCGTGGCGTTGACGCGCAAGTCGTGTACGACACCGACGACTACAAAGCTCGCGCAACCAAAGTTGTTGAAGGTTTATACCATCCATGGGGGCTGGCATTTCTTCCCGATGGCCGCATGTTGGTCACCGAACGGCGCGGGCAAATACGAATCGTCGACAACGGAAAGCTGTTGCCCGCTGCCATCGAGGGCATTCCCAAAGTCACTGAACACGGGCAGGGCGGTTTGTTGGATGTCGCGCTGCATCCGAAATATGCAGAGAACGGTTGGATCTATTGGTCGTTCAACGCCGTCGATGATGCGGGTTTGCACGGCACTGAATTGGCGCGCGGAAAATTGGCCGGCAGCAAAGCCGCACCACGCATGACCGATGTGCAAGTGTTGTTCAAAATGCGTCCCAAATATCGCGAAGCCTACCATTTTGGCTCGCGAATAGTCTTCGATAAGCAAGGCTTTCTCTACCTGACTTTGGGCGACCGTGGCGATAGTCCCGCAAAGGGTGCCGCGCATCGCTCACAATTGTTGGATGCACACGCCGGCAAAAGCATTCGGCTGCATGACGATGGACGTGTGCCAGTCGACAATCCGTTTGTAAAAACAGCCGGCGCGCTGCCGGAAATTTTCACGTTCGGCAATCGCAATATGCAAGGCGGCGCACTGCATCCCGAGACAGGGCGCGTCTGGACGCATGAACACGGCCCGCAAGGCGGCGATGAGATCAATATTTTGTCGGCGGGTGCTAATTACGGCTGGCCGGTGATTACCTTTGGGGCCAATTACGGCAGTGGCACCAAGATTGGCGAAGGCGTCGCGAAAGAGGGCATGTTGAAGCCGATCCATTTCTGGGTGCCGTCGATTGCGCCTTCGGGAATGATGTTTTATACGGGCAAAAATTTTCCGAAATGGAAAGGCAATTTGTTCGTCGGCGCATTGGTAAAACAATTGCTCATGCGCGTCACGCTTGACGGTGAAAAAGTCGTCGCGCAGGAACGATTGTTTGAAGGAAAACTGGGCCGCATCCGCGACGTGCGCGAGGGGCCCGATGGCAATATTTATCTGCTCACGGATTCGCCAATGGGTGAATTGATTCGACTGGAGCCGGCGAAATGAACCGTGGCGTGCGTCCACAATTGGTTTGGGATTGGCCGATTCGCGTGTTCCATTGGCTGCTGGTGTTGTCGGTGATTACGCTATTTGTTACGGGCAAGATCGGTGGCAATTGGCTGGAGTGGCACCGTCGCGCCGGCTTTTTGGTATTAGGCCTCGTCATGTTCCGTGTGGTCTGGGGTTTTGTCGGCGGCTACCACGCCCGATTCGCACATTTTGTGCGCGGGCCGAAGAGCGTATTGGCGTATCTTCGCGGCAGCGTCAAAGAAAGTGCCGGCCACAATCCGCTTGGTGCGTTGAGCGTGTTGGCGATGCTGGCAGTGATTTGCTTTCAAGTAGCGTCCGGATTATTCGCCAATGACGATGTCATGCTTGAAGGCCCCTATGCTGCGATGGTCG
>JANOKK010000251.1:0-2184 GCA_031419255.1 Betaproteobacteria bacterium | reverse complement strand
GGGGAAATCAACTTCATTGCAAATCATATGCCAATCTTGGCAGGCAAGTCTTGACGATGATCTATCACCGGCATACGAATTCAATGCCGGTGCAGCGGCTCTCGCTAAACCTTGAAAGCAATGCGCCGAATCGGTGCGACTCCTGCGTGCCCGCGCAATGCTTGCACTCAAGCGGTGCGCGAATAGTTGTTCGCAATAAGGTTCGCGAGATCGGCTGGCCGATGAGCGATCAGATTCGCTTCCCGAAGTTCGGATGCGCTGCCATAGCCCCACGTTACGCCGATCGCCTCGCAACCGTTGGCATGTGCCGCGACGATATCGTGTACGCGATCGCCGATCATCACGGTGGGCTGATCTGTGGGATTGATCCGCTCCTGTTCGAGCAAGTAAGCAATCAGATCGGTTTTGTGTTGTCGCGTGCCGTCGAGTTCGCAGCCATAGACTGCGTCGAATGGCGCAGACAATTCAAAGTGCTCAAGAATTCGCGTTGCGTAGACATGCGGTTTGGCGGTGGCAAGAAGCATTTTGTAGCCCGCCGATTTCATCGCGGCGAGCGTCTCCGGAATGCCGGGATACACCGCGTTCTCGAACAAGCCGATGGACGAAAAGCGTTCGCGATAGTGATGCATCGCACGCTCAATGGCCTGTGTGTCGCTTGTATCGAGCAAGGTCGCGAACGAATCGCGCAGCGGCGGGCCGATGGCGAAGCGCAGATCGTCGATGTCGGGCACTGTGCGCGCCATGCTTTCCAGCGCGTAGGCAATCGAGCGTGTGATGCCTTCCTTTGGATCGGTGAGTGTGCCGTCGAGATCGAACAGCACCACAGGGAATTGCAACATCGCCAACCTTCAATGCGCGGAGTGATCGGCTGGCGCGCGTGCGATCGCCTCGACTCTCATCACCAGTTGTTTCTTGTCGGCACCTTCAAAGGTCAGCGTCAACGGCACCTTGTCGCCAACGTTGATCGGTCGTGCGACTTGCATCAGCATGATGTGCATTCCGCCGGGTTTCAATTCGATGGCTTTGCCCGCCGGTACCGTGAATGCATCTTCTGCTTTCATTTCCATCACGCTGTCTTTCATGTTCATGCTGTGCAGTTCCGCGATCCCTGCGACCGGCGTTTCCACTTTGACCAGTTTGACCGCCTTCGCGGATTTGATTCGCAGGTACGTGGCAGAAACAGTCGAGCCGGGGATCGTGGCCTTGATCCAGATATTGCTGATGATCGGCACGTCGGCTGGGATTGCGACGGTCGCTTTTCGAGCGAACGTTGGTGGCGTCAAGAAGCTCAACGCGGAAACAACCATTGCAATGTGAAAGCGTGATTTCATGGTGTCTTGTCAGGTGAGATGAACGTGTCGGGTTGCAGGTGTGCTGCCGCATCGCGCGCCGCTTGTAACGTATCGCCGTTGCCGACATACGCAACATTGCCGATCAGCGGTGCATTGATCATACGCACCAAAGTGGACAAGTTTTCCGCGCGCGCATTCATTGCCTCACTCGACGGCGAATTGGCAACCCAGCCGGCGAGCGTGAGACCGCGCGAATGAATCGCTTCTTGCGTCATCAGCGCATGATTCAGGCAACCCAGCCGCATGCCGACCACCATAACCACCGGCAATTGCAATGCGGCGGGAATCAGCGCCAGTGACTCATGTGCCGACATCGGCACCAGAAATCCACCGGCACCTTCCACCAATACCACGTCCGCATCGGCGGCGAGTTGCCGATATGCGGTGTGGATCACATCGATGTCGATGATTACGCCTTCGCGCTGCGCCGCAATGTGCGGGGCGATGGGTTCAGCGAAGCAATACGGATTGACGGCGCGTACAGAATAACGATTGCCGGTCGCCGCCAGAAGCGCCGCGACATCTTCATTCATGGCGACACCATCGACATCGATCGTGCCAGCCGCGATCGGTTTCATCGCTGCCACTTTCAAGCCGCGCTGCTGCAACGCGTGGATCAGCGCGCAAGTGACAAAGGTTTTGCCGACGCCGGTATCGGTGCCAGTGATGAAGAATCCGCTCATGATTCGTGCTTGCTGTGCGACACCATGCGTTTGAATTCCGACAGATATATTTTTTGCTGCCCGTCAATTGTTTTTCGCTTGCCGACTTCCGGTTTCCAGGCGTGGCCGTAAACTACCTCAAAGGTCGCAGGCAGGCGGCCATCTTTGCG
>JANOKK010000250.1:0-1756 GCA_031419255.1 Betaproteobacteria bacterium | reverse complement strand
CCAGCCACGAACTGTAATTGCCTTCGTAAGGAATACCGGTGCCGCGATCCAATTCGAGAATCCACTGCACCGCGTTATCCAGGAAGTAGCGGTCATGGGTGATGCCGACCACGGTGCCGGGAAATTTTTGCAGGAATTGTTCCAGCCATTCGACGCTCTCGGCGTCCAAATGGTTGGTGGGCTCATCGAGCAGCAGCATGTCGGGTTTCGAGAGCAGCAATCGACAAAGTGCCACGCGGCGCTTTTCACCACCGGATAACTTGCCGACCATCGCGTCCCACGGCGGCAGACGCAATGCATCCGCCGCGATTTCCAATTGCGTATCGGTGTTATCGCCACCCTCAGCCGCGATGATCGCCTCTAACTTGGCTTGTTCGGTGGCAAGCGCATCAAAATCGGCATCCTCTTCAGCATAAGCCGCATACACCTCATCGAGCCGCGCTTTAGCCTGCAACACGCCGCCAATGCCCTCCTCGACCGATTGCCGCACCGTTTGGTCGGGGTTCAATTGCGGTTCCTGCGGCAGGTAGCCGATCTTGATACCGGGCATCGGCACCGCTTCGCCTTCGATTTCCTTATCGAGGCCGGCCATGATTTTGAGCAGCGTCGATTTGCCGGAGCCGTTCACGCCCAGCACACCGATCTTGGCACCGGGGAAAAAGGACAGCGAAATATTCTTGAGAATCTGGCGTTTGGGCGGAACAATCTTGCCCACGCGATTCATGGTGTATACGTACTGAGCCATGGTTTTTTTACTGCCTTGCGGATAGAAGGGGAACGGGTACTGCCGAGAGGCCGTATTTTACGCGAGAGATGGCCGCAAAAAAAAGCTTACGGGTGCCTCATGACGATGCGGCGTCGGCGGTAGGCGTCGAACGCGGCATCGTCCGGCCCGCATTCTTGCCAGAAACATTAGCACTGGCGCGGCCTTGCAGGCATTTTTGCCTTGCAGTACCCGCCAGCACTTGAGTTTGATAACGCTGCTCGACGTTGAGTTGTGAATTTTTCTTCATCCCACACCCTCGCCTCTAAACTATCGCCATGAAAATCCCCAAACGACTGCAACCGCTGCTTGAAGATGGCCTGATCGACGACGTGGTGCGGCAACTCATGAGCGGCAAGGGAGCGATGGTATTCGTCGTGCGCTGAGACGCTGAGACGCGTTGCGCCAAGGTCAACATGGAAGCCAACAAGCGCGCTTTTCGCCAGGCTGGACTACACCGAAAACCGCATGACCAAGAACACCCGGCAGGCACGCGCCATGACCAAGGGAACCAAGTTCGGCCGCCAGTCACTGGAAGCGGCGTGGCAGAACGCCGAGGTGGACGCGTTGTATCGCCTCGCCGGTGCCGGTGTGCGGGTACGGAAGCCGTACAACTTTCACGAAGGCGTGCTGCTGATGGAACTGGTGACCGACGCCCAGGGCAATGCCGCGCCAAGGCTGAATGACGTCGAGTTCCCGCCCGACGTGGCCCTCAAATATCACCACGCGCTGATCCGCGAAGTGGTGCGGATGTTGTGCGCGGGCGTCATTCATGGCGACCGGAGTGAATTCAACATCCTTATCGGCGGTGATGGCCCGGTGATCATCGAACTGCCATAAGCAGTCGACGCCGCAGGCAACAATCACGCGCAGTCCATGCCGGAACGCGATGTCGCCAACTTGCGCAATTACTTCGGGCGCTTTGCGCCTGAACTGCTCACGACCCACTATGGCCGCGAAATCTGGGCACACTACGAAGCGGGAACCTTGGCG
>JANOKK010000249.1:0-16371 GCA_031419255.1 Betaproteobacteria bacterium | reverse complement strand
ACAAGAAAGGCGAAAAAGTCAAAGGCACGATCAAATCGATCACCGATTTCGGCGTGTTCATTGGCTTGCCCGGCAACATCGACGGCCTCGTCCACTTGTCCGACTTGTCCTGGAACATGGCCGGCGAAGAGGCGGTCAAGAATTACAAGAAGGGCGACGAACTGGAAGCAGTTGTGTTGGCGATCGACGTCGAGCGTGAGCGTATCTCGCTTGGCATCAAGCAAATGGACGATGATCCGTTCACCAACTACACCGCGATCAACGACAAAGGCACGCTGGTTAAGGGCACCGTAAAAGCAATCGACGCCAAAGGGGCGACGATTGCATTGGGTGGCGATATTGAAGGCTATCTGCGCGCATCCGAAGTTTCGCGTGAGCGCGTGGAAGATATCCGTACCCACCTGAAAGAAGGCGACGAAATTGAAGCGGTGATCGTCAACGTGGATCGCAAGACACGCAACATCAATCTTTCCATCAAGGCGAAAGATGCCGCCGATGAGAAAGATGCCATGAAGAAAATGGTCGATGATGCGCCGAACAACGCCGGCACCACCAATCTGGGCGCATTGCTAAAGGCCAAGATGAAGCAGGGCGAGAACAACGGCAACTAAGAGCAAATTGATTCGGGCATCGCGCGAACAGTGCGGTGCCCGCGTCAGCATGGCCCCATTGCGGTAATAACGATTTCAGGAATAGCCTCGTGAAATCCATGACCAAGTCTGAACTGATTGAAATACTGAGCGCGCGCCACAGCCAGCTTGCGCCCAAAGATGCCGAGCTCGCGGTGAAAACCATGCTTGATGCGATGTCGCAGACACTCGCACAGGGCGATCGGATCGAAATTCGTGGCTTCGGCAGCTTCGGCCTCAATTACCGGCCGCCGCGTACCGGACGCAACCCCAAGACCGGCGAAAAGGTGCAGGTGCCGAAGAAATATGTGCCGCATTTCAAGGCGGGCAAGGAATTGCGCGAGCGCGTCGATTTGATTGACGATGCCATTGCCGCAGCGGCGAGTGCGACTGCAGGTGGCGAACCGCGTGAGTGAGACATTACGGAATGTTTGAACCTGGAAACCGCAGTTGGACGGTTGCGAGTGTGCGTTTTTGCGTCTTTCCGGCAAGGCGCGACGACGACGCAGGCTTCACCCTGCGAGGCGGAGCAACGCCGCCGGGGAGCCGCAAAAACGCACAATCGCACCCGTAGCGCTCTCACCTATTTGGTGATCGTTTGGATTTCACCAATCTCTAATACTGGCGCGCCGTTCGAGACATTCACAAGCGGTCAACTGCGGTTTCTAGGTTGAAGGCCAGACGTGTTCACACATCTGGCTTTTTTTCGACTGCGCCACGTGCGAACTGGCGATGCGGTGGTCACGCGGACTACAATATCTCCACTCAATATAAGGTGTTGATCCATGCGAATTCTGATCTGGATAGTACGTGCTGTCGTCATCGTATTGTTTGTCTGGTTCGCGGCCAGGAATGCGCATGTGGTCGAACTGAATGGCTATCTCGACACATCGCTGAAGGCACCGCTGGCACTGATACTGCTGGCGTTTTTCGGCGGCGGCCTGTTGCTGGGTTTGCTCGCGTCATTGCCGAGTATTTTTGGTCTGAAACGCGAAGTGCGGAAGCTCAATCGCGCACTCCAGCAAAAAACCCGCGAGGCGGACGCCGCATTGCCGGCGATATCGGCCAATGCCGCGATGGGATCGCACAATGCCGACGGCTTGACGCCGCACCATGATTGATTGGTTGCCGTGGCTCTTTCTGGGTGCCATGGCGATTTTCGCCATGGGCTGGATGGTCGCGCGGGTCGATATCAAGCAACTATTGGTCGAGTCGCGGGCATTGCCGCAGGCCTATTTCAAAGGTCTCAATTTCCTGTTGACTGAACAGCAGGACAAGGCGATCGAATCTTTCATGGAAGTCACCAAGGCGAATCCGGAAGCGGTCGAATTGCAATTTGCGCTCGGCAGCCTGTTCCGGCGGCGCGGCGAAGTCGATCGCGCAATTCGCGTCCATCAGGAATTGTCCGAAAGAGCGAGTCTGACGCCGGAGCAGCGCGCAAATGCGCTGATTGATTTGGCGATGGACTATCAGAAAGCCGGCCTGCTTGAGCATGCCGAACGCATTCTCGTTGATGCGCTTGCGAACCGAATCGGCAACCCGCAACAGCAAATGACCGCGAAGAAAAATCTTCTCGATATTTATGTGCAGGAGCGCGCTTGGCAAAAGGCGATCGACATTGCCAGGCAATTAAACGGCAATGGAATATCGACCAGTGCGCCTGCCAATTCTGGTGCCGGGGGTTTGTCTGGCGACGCCGACGAGCGCAATCGGTTGGCGATTGCCAATTTTCATTGCGAAATTGCCCTTGCGGCGAAGCAGGACGGAAAGGATGGCGCTATCGATCAACACCTTAACGAGGCATTGGCGGTCAATCCGAAATGCGTGCGCGCAAATTTGATTCGTGCTGGCTCGTTGGCCGACGCGAGCCGCCACCGCGAGGCGATTGCGCAATGGCGCGAAATTGAGCATCAAGATGCAAGCTTTCTCGGACTTTCCATCAACCGTATGTGGGCGAGCTATGTGGCGCTCGGCGAGCGCGATGCCGGTCTTGCCGAACTCATGGCGCTGCAGCGGCGCAATCCCGGGCTGGATCTGCTCGACGGCCTGTTTCAGGCGACCCTCGCACAAGGCGGACCGAGTGCTGCGCGCGAATTGATCCGGGAAAGCCTGCAACGTAATCCGACACTGCAAAGTCTGGAGAAGTTCTACGAGACCGAATTGCTCGATGCGCCGGAAGACCGCAAAGCCGACGCACAAGTGTTTCGGAAATTACTGCACAACCATGCAAGTCGCTTGGCGGTCTATATTTGCAGGAACTGCGGATTCAAAGCAAAACAATACTATTGGCAATGCCCCGCGTGCAGTGGCTGGGAGACGTTTCCGCCGATGCTGACGGTCGAATACGACTCGACAGCCCACACACCGAAAGCGACTATTCCCGGCGATGCTCAAGCGGCGGTTCAATGAAAACGGCGAATCAAGGAACAGAACAATGAGTGACAAAAAGCGCGTGATCGTCGTGCTGGATTATCCTGACGCTAGAAGCGCGTTGGCGTTGGTGGAGCGTCTTGACCCCTCGCTTTGCCGATTAAAAGTTGGTAAGGAACTGTTCACCGCGACCGGCCCTGCGTTGGTCGAGCTTTTGGTTGCACGCGGCTACGACGTGTTTCTCGATCTCAAGTTTCACGACATTCCCAACACCGTTGCAGGTGCGTGTCGCGCGGCGGCGAGACTCGGTGTGTGGATGGTGAATGTTCACGCGAGCGGTGGCCGTGCGATGCTCGCGAGCGCACGCGAGGCGATCGATTCGGGAGCCGGCCGAAAGCCGCTTTTGATCGGGGTGACGGTACTCACCAGTTTGACTTCCGCCGATCTCGTCGAAATCGGCGTTGGCACCAATGGCACCTGTGGCACCAATGGCCAAAACGCGCCGGACGCGAAGGCTCAGGTACTGCGATTGGCGCAATTGTGCTTTCAGGCCGGATTCGATGGCGTCGTATGCTCGGCCGAGGAAGCGCCGCTATTGCGTTCTTCACTCCCGCTCGCGAATTCACACGGTCAGCCGTTTCTCAAGGTAACGCCGGGCATTCGCCTTCTAGGCGACGCCAAAGGCGATCAGCAGCGCGTCGTGACGCCAGCGGAAGCGATTAAAATGGGCGCGGACTATCTGGTTATCGGTCGCAGCATTACCGGTGCTGCGGATCCGGTCGCCAAACTGCGTGAAATCAACCTTCAACTTGCGGCGCTGGAAACAGTGCCCGCCCAATAAAAAATGAAAATCACCATTGTCGGAACCGGCTATGTCGGTCTGGTCACAGGTGCCTGTCTTGCGGATGTCGGCAACCGCGTACTTTGCATCGATATCGACCCGAAAAAAATTGCCACGCTGCGAAGCGGCGGCATTCCGATATTCGAGCCCGGCCTGAAAGAAATTGTCGCCAACAATATCGCGGCGGGCCGTCTCAAATTTTCCACCGATATCGTTGAAGGTGTCGCCTACGGCGATATTCAGATGATCGCCGTCGGCACGCCTCCCGGCGAGGACGGCTCTGCCGATCTTCAATATGTGGTCGCCGCCGCACGCAATATCGGCAAGCACATGACCGCGCCGAAAATCGTCATCGACAAATCTACCGTACCGGTTGGCACAGCGGATCGCGTGCGCGCGGCCATCGCGGAAGAATTGAACACCCGCGGTTCAGATGTGAAATTTTCCGTGGTCTCCAATCCGGAATTCCTGAAAGAGGGTGCCGCCGTCGAGGATTTCATGCGGCCGGATCGCATCGTCATTGGCGCGGACAATGCCGAAACCATCGAGACGATGCGGCAACTCTACGCGCCGTTTCAACGCAGCCATGACCGGCTGATGGTGATGGACGTGCGTTCGGCCGAATTGACCAAATATGCCGCCAACGCGATGCTGGCCACGCGCATTTCATTCATGAATGAATTGGCCTTGCTGGCCGAACGCCTCGGCGCCGATATTGAATCGGTACGTAAAGGCATCGGTTCCGATCCACGCATTGGCTATCAATTTCTCTATCCCGGTATCGGTTACGGCGGCTCGTGTTTCCCGAAAGACGTGCAGGCGATGCAGCGCACGGCAACCGATGCCGGCATGTCGCTCAAATTGCTCGAAGCGGTCGAGCGCGTGAACTATGCGCAAAAACATGTTCTGACCGAAAAAATCGTCAAGCGCTTCGGCGAAAATCTGGCCGGCAAGACAATCGCGATCTGGGGACTTGCGTTTAAACCCAATACCGACGATATGCGCGAAGCACCCAGCTTGGTATTGATCGACGATCTCACGAAGCGCGGCGCGAAAATTGCGGCATTCGATCCCGTCGCGATGCCAGAGGCCAAACATTTGCTAAGTGGCAACGCATCGTTGCGATTTGCCGAGAGCGCCAACGACGCGCTGGTGGGAGCCGATGCGCTGGCAATCGTCACGGAATGGAAGACATTCCGCGCGCCCGATTTTTCGACCATGAAAGCGGCGCTCAAATCGCCGATCGTTTTCGATGGCCGGAATCTCTACGAGCCTTCAAGCATGCGTGAATTGGGGTTCGACTATTACCCGATTGGGCGTGCTCAGGCTGCGCCGCGTTGAGGTTTCAATGCCAGCCGCTCACAAAATTTATTTTGAAACTCTAGCATCGGCGAGCAACTCCGGGCATTTATGTCTGGAGATCCGCGCCAACAATGGTTTTACGCATCCATTTTGAAACCCCTGACCTTTCCCGATTGCTCGCGTGCCCACGTACTGGTCGTCGGCGACGTCATGCTCGATAGATACTGGTTCGGCGATGTCTCGCGCATCTCGCCTGAAGCGCCGGTACCGGTGGTGCATGTGCAACGCACGGAAGAGCGTCCCGGCGGTGCCGCAAACGTCGCGCGCAACATTGTCTCGATGGGCGGCAAGGCGACACTGCTTTCGGTGGTGGGTGACGACGAAGCCGGAAAGTCTTTGGCCACACTGCTCAAAGCAGAAAGTGTCGTCACCCAGTTTCATCGGGATCCACACCAACCGACAACCGTGAAATTGCGCGTGATCGGCCGTCAGCAGCAATTGCTGCGCATCGATTTTGAAACGCCGCCATCGCGTGAAGTGCTCGAAGACAAGTTGGGCGAATTCGAGTCGCTGGTGGATGGGGTCGATGTGGTCATCCTCTCCGATTACGGAAAGGGCGCGCTGACCCATGTCGCCAAGATGATCGATGCCGCAAGAAGGCACGGCAAGCCCATCATGGTCGATCCGAAGGGCGACGACTATGACAAGTACCGGGGCGCCACCTTGCTCACGCCCAATCGTGGCGAATTCCGCGAAATCGCCGGGCGCTGGAATGGCGAAGCCGAACTCGCGGCAAAAGCGGATGCAATGCGGCGCGCACTCGATGTCGAGGCCTTGCTGGTTACCCGGTCCGAAGAGGGAATGAGTTTGTTCACCGCATCAGGTGCCACGCACGAGCCGACCCGCGCGCGCGAAGTCTACGATGTCTCAGGTGCAGGTGACACCGTCATTGCCACGATGGGTTTAATGCTGGCAGCCGGCGTGCCGATGGTGGAAGCGTTGCACATCGCCAATCTGGCGGCGGGAGTCGTGGTCGGCAAACTTGGTACTGCGACCGTATCGCGTGAAGAAATTCTCGCGGCATCACGCCTCAATTGACGCGACGACGCGAATCCTCGCAAAAGTCCGGACAACTTGCTTTTTCTCGGGAAAATTCTATATAATCAATGGGTTCGTGCGTCGTTGCCGGTCTGGATGTTGTGGCGATGGTAGCAATGAATGTTCTTGCGATGTCGGGAGACCGGGATTTAATTCTCTCGCATGTGCGGCGAAATTCGCATCCATAAAAATATCCGCCCGCAGCATGCGTCAACCGTTTCTGGAGGCCGTCGTTTAATCGACTGCGGTTCTTGTAACAGGTTGTGTCGATGGACAAAAGGAACCGCACCGAAATTGCGCGCTTGCCAATTGAGCGAGGCGGTCGGGGCATGCTGTGTTGTTGTTTCAAACTCTCACCTACTCACTCACTCAAGGAAACACCATGAAAAAAATCCTCGCATCGATCTTCGCGTTGTTCGCGTCGATCTCGATCGCGTTCGCTGCCGTGAACGTGAACACCGCCAACAAAGATGAATTGATGTCGCTGAACGGCATCGGTGAAGTCAAGGCGCAAGCCATCATCGATTACCGCACCAAGAACGGTCCATTCAAGTCGATGGCTGATCTGGACAAAGTCCCCGGCATCGGTGAAGGCACCATCAAGAAGCTTGAGAAAGACGTAGCCTTGTCTGGCAAGACCACCGTCGCTGCTCCTGCTGCGCCGGCCAAGAAAGATGACAAGCCCGCCGCAAAGGTTGACGCTAAAGCTGACGCCAAGGCTGCTGCCGCACCGGCCAAAGATGCAAAGGCTGACGCCAAAGCTGCCGCACCGGCCAAAGATGCAAAGGCAGATGCCAAAGCCGCCGCACCGGCCAAAGATGCAAAGGCCGATGCCAAAGCCGCCGCACCCGCAAAAGATGCCAAAGCCGACACAAAAGCGATGGCCGCCGATGCGAAGAAGTCTGACAAGAAAGACGTAAAAGAAGCCGCACCGGCCAAGAAAGAAACGGCTGCCGAAAAGAAAGCCGCCGCTGCCGACGAGAAGAACGCCAAAGCCGAAGCCGCCAAGAAAGAAAAAGCGGAAAAAGCCGCTAAAGCGGCTGAAGAAAAGAAAGCTAAAGCAGACGCCGCGAAAGCTGCAAAAGACGCAAAAGCCAAAAGCGACAAGCCCGTCAAGGCCGATGCGAAGGCTGACAAGAAAGACGACAAGCCTGCCAAGGCCGACGACAAGAAAGCCGACGACAAGAAAGACGCCCCGAAGAAGTAATCCGGGCAGCCTGAAAGAAAAAACCCGCGAGCAATCGCGGGTTTTTTTTCGCTTTGAATTTCGCGCACACGGCGCGCAAACAGGTTTAACTCGATAGCAATGTTGCCTCGATTTCCGCGAATGTCGTCGCAACACCGGAAGATTCTATTTTCATGCCCAACTGCCGCTCGATTTGCGTCAGTGAAAAGATGCCGCAAATATCGGTCTTGCCGTTGGCATAGGTTTCAATCACCAGCGTATGTTGGCGACCGGCAGTGTTGAGGGTCGCGATGATTTCGCCGACTTTCGCGTGCCGCACATCGGCAATAGCCAGCGCGCCGAGTTTTTCCAGTGGCGTCATGATGTCCGACACCAAAATTTCGCTGTGCTTTACACGTCGCTCTTCACTGAAGCGCAACGGCTTCTCGCCGAGAATATCGTTGGCAGTGATGATGCCGGCGAGGCTGCGTTCCGGTGACATCACCATCAGTAGCCGCACACCGCGCTGAATCATGTAGGCGTTCGCGGCATCCACCGTTGTGTTCGGTTCAATCAGCGCTGAATGCGTGCTGCGCAGGTCTGTCATGGCATCGAGCGCGTTCGAATCGTGGGTGACCGCCTTGGGCGGTGCAGGACGCGCGAAATAGATTGCGCCGCTGAGTCGTTTTTCCGGAAGAGGTGGGTAGTTGCGCATGTAGGCCTCCGACAAAGTTGATCGATCCGTCCGCAATTGAATTGCCGTGACGTCGATATTTATCTTACGCCTTTTGACGCTGTCTCATATTCCACACCGCCGTTCTGACGCCAACAGAAATGGCGCTAGGATTCGCGTGCCTTGAAATTCAAGAATTCGCGGCGCGTTTTAGGCCCCAACGTGGCAAAGCTGGGATTTGGCTGTTCGCGGTAGTTGCCGCGTTCGCGGGCAATCTTGTCGGTCTTGAGATGTTGTTTCAACACCTCGTCCGCCACCGGATAAATTTTCAACGCATTGTGGCCGAACACCTTGGCGCGCAGTGCCGGTGTGAGTTGCGGGTAGCCGTGCTTGTCACGCATCGCCGCTGAAATTTGAAATGTCCGAAACGCCTGAATCTGATCCTGCGGCGAGCCATACCAAATGGAATCGGTACCCCACAACACGTTACTTTCGCCGCAACTTTTGAACAGCTTGCCAAGTGCGTGGGCGGCCGAATCCGGATCGCGCATCAGAAAGCGCCAGGTCGAACCGAGCTCCGCATAGACGTTGCTGCCCGGGCCGACGCCATTTTTGGCGAGGCTGGTGACGAGTGAATCGATACCGTCAATGCGTTTTTCATCGTAGGCGCCTTCCGGTTTATCGGCAACGAATCCTGAATGGTAAATCAGAAAATTCATGCGCGGAAATCGCTTCGCCACTCGACCAATGTCCACACACGTCGAATGTTCGTAGGATTTTTGTCCAAACGGCAAACCTTTATGAACTGCGATGTTACGCACACCAAGTTTCTGCGCTTTTTCGATGAACGCAATGCCGACATCGTCATCGAGAAAAAAGCCTTTGCCATCGGGCCCCCACTGGGTGTAAGTCTTGAATGCGGCGATCTTGTGACGCGAGGCGAGTTCATCCATCGCCTCCAGATCGCCCGGCGAATTCGGATTGACGCGACCGTGAATATAGAGCCGGTGGGTGCCATCGAGGCGCTCGACAATGCGCGCGGTCGCGGTGGCTTCTTCGATGGTTAGGGGTTCATTCTGGCGCGTGGACGGCACGAATGACAGCACCATCAGATCGGTATCAGAATCGAGGAACACGTCCTTGATGAACTCATCCTGACCGATGCATTGCAGGTAATCGAGGTCGCCCGTCCCTTTGCTGGGGCCGCAGGTTTGCGTCTTCGCCATGCGCAGCGGGCGCGCATTTGGCGCGAGACGTTTAGTCCAGGCACCGGTCGGATTGACGAAGTGACCTTGCACATCAAAGATGAATTCGTTGCCATCGACCACTGAGCGGGCGGCATGCATGTCCAGCGCTGCTGACTTGTCGAGTTCAAAGTAGCCGCCGCGTCTACCGTTCGCGGCGTACGCCTGATTCATGCTCATCAACGTGCTCGCTGCACCGCACGCCGACACCAAAAAATTGCGTCGGGTCAGACCCAGACGTTTCGCATGGATCGTCGCGGACTCACGTGCGAGTTGGTTGGCATGATGATGCTCGCGCGCCAGCGGAATCGGCGCGAATTCGCCATTGGTGGTGCTATCGAGTTTGATCGGTAAGCGGGTTCCTGCGGGGTCGTGTTGGGATGCCATGGATGCCTCCTCACATTGGTTCAGGACAGTTTGATGACGTGCTGCGACATGCGCCTATTTGACGGCGCCCATTGCTCGTGCTCGTTGCGACGATGCGTCCTTTGCGCGTTTTGACGCGTCGCGATCCCAGGTTTCGCTCACCCAACCCGCCAAGTGTTCGCGCGCAATTTCGGTGAGCGCGCCGACAAACGCTGGCGTATCGTTGGCGACGGGGATGTAATGAAATTCAGAACCACCGGCCTTCA
The DNA here is from genome assembly GCA_031419255.1 of Betaproteobacteria bacterium. Taxonomy (GTDB): domain Bacteria; phylum Pseudomonadota; class Gammaproteobacteria; order Burkholderiales; family Usitatibacteraceae; genus UKL13-2. Next base: position 6,417 of record JANOKK010000249.1, on the reverse strand, counting down.
AAAATGTCACTTTGGCTTCATCGGCAATTTCTTCAAGCGTCTCCAGACAATCTGCTGCGAACCCCGGGCAAATTACGTCGACACGTTTGACGCCTTGTTTGCCGAATGCGTCCAACGTTTTGTCGGTGTACGGTTGCAGCCATTCCGCGCGACCAAATCGCGACTGAAAGGTAACCGTGTATTGATCCTTTTTCACGCCCAATGCGTCAGCGATCAATCGCGCCGTTTTGTGGCAATGACAGTGATACGGATCGCCCTTGTCGAGATGAAATTGGGGCAGTCCGTGAAAGGTCATCAACAATTTATCGGTCGCAAAATTGGGCCGGCCAATTTTCATCCACTCGGCAAGTACGTTTTTCGCGATCGCATCGATATACGCGGGATGATCGTGAAAACTGCGCACCATGCGGATGCCGGGCACGTTGCGTTTTTTCATCAGCACGCGGGCCAATTGATCGAAGGTGGCGCCAGTAGTGCTGGCCGCGTATTGCGGGTAGAGCGGCAGAATCAGAATGTTCTCGCAATGTGCCGCTTTCAATTTGTCGATACCGGTTTCGATGGAGGGATTGCCGTAGCGCATCGCGTACTCAATCTTCAACGGGCTTTTGATGACTTCACCCAAATAGCCTCGCAGCATTTGCGTTTGCCGCGACGTATATACGCGCAAGGGCGAGCCTTCTTTCATCCAGATACCCGCATATTTCTTCGCGGTTTTTTTTGGCCGAACGTTGAGGATGATGCCATTCAGAATCAGCCACCAGATCGGCTTGGCAATTTCCACCACGCGCGAATCGGATAAAAATTCTTTGAGATAGCGGCGCACCGCTTCGGCCGTCGGCTCATCCGGTGTGCCGAGATTCACTAACAGAATTCCGGTCGCGGCAGGCGTGCCATGCGCGAATTGAGGTTCAGCGTCAAATGCCATTTTTAAGAGTCAAGCATTGGCGGGCGTTTCAGGCCGAAAAGACCCGGAAAGGCGCGCCAGTGCTTGTGTTTCCTCTGGGTATTTTGTTGTAGAACTATTTCCGCTGCGGCGGCAAATCGGTACACACACCTTCAAACACTTCCGCCGCCATGCCGATGGATTCGCCGAGCGTCGGATGCGGGTGTATGGTTTTGCCGATGTCGGTGGGGTCACACCCCATCTCAATGGCAAGCGCTAATTCGCTGATCAAATCGCCCGCATGCGTGCCGACGATACCGCCGCCGATGACGCGGTGCGATTCCGAATCCACAATCAACTTTGTAAATCCCTCATCGCGGCCATTGGCGATCGCACGGCCAGACGCGGCCCATGGAAACACGCTCTTGCCGAACTTAATGCCTTTAGCCTTGCAACTATCTGCCGTCTCGCCAACCCAGGCAACTTCTGGATCGGTGTAGGCGACGCTCGGAATCACGCGTGCGTCGAAGTACGATTTTTGTCCTGCCGCCACCTCGGCTGCGATGTGTCCTTCGTGTACCGCTTTGTGCGCCAACATGGGTTGGCCGACGATATCGCCGATGGCGAATATGTGCGGCACATTGGTACGCATTTGATTATCGACTTGAATGAAACCGCGATCAGTGACAACGACACCCGCTTTATCCGCACTGATCTTCTTGCCATTCGGTGCGCGACCGACGCTCATCAATACCATGTCGTAGCGTTGTGGCTCTTTGGGCGCACTCTCACCTTCGAAGGTGACGTAAATGCCGTCTTTCTTCGCGTCCACGCCGACGGTTTTGGTTTTCAGCATGATGTTATCGAAGCGTTTCTCGTTCATCTTCTGCCAGACTTTGACAAGATCGCGATCAGCTCCCGGCATCAGGCCATCGAGCATTTCCACCACATCGAGTCGCGAACCCAGCGCGGAATACACGGTGCCCATTTCGAGGCCGATAATGCCACCGCCGATCACCAGCATTTTCTTTGGCACTTCTTTCAACGCAAGTGCGCCAGTGGAATCGACAATGCGTGGATCGTCGGGAATGAACGGCAATCGCACCACTTGCGAGCCGGCGGCAATGATTGCCTTCTCGAAGCGAACAACCTTTTTCTCGCCAGTTTTTTCCTGGCCGTTGCCGGTCGTGAGTTCCACCGCCAGATGATGTGGATCGAGAAATTGGCCAACGCCGCGCACAACGTCGACCTTGCGCATCTTGGCCATGCCTGCAAGACCACCCGTCAATTTACCGACGACTTTGTCTTTGTGTTTTCGCAAGCCGTCGAGTTGCATTTCCTGCTTGCCGAAAATAATGCCATGCAATTCGAGTTGGCGAATTTCGTCGGCGACCGCCGCCACATGCAGCAATGCTTTCGACGGAATGCAGCCGACGTTGAGACACACGCCGCCGAGTTGTGCGTAACGTTCAACGATGACGGTTTTCAAGCCAAGGTCAGCCGCGCGGAACGCCGCAGAGTAGCCTCCGGGACCGGCTCCGAGTACCAGCACTTCGCAGGTGAGGTCGACGTTGCCGGCATAAGTACCGGCGGTGGGTATCGGGCTGGAAGCCAATAGCGGTGGGGTTTTCGGAGTAGATGCCTCGGAGGGGCCCGCCGGTGCTTGAGTCTGGGTGGGTGGAGTGGTGGGCTTGGCGGAATCTGCTGCGACCGCATCGAGCACCAAAATCACACTGCCCATTGACACTTTGTCGCCCAGCTTGACAATGAGTTCCTTTACGACACCCGCGTGCGTCGAAGGAACCTCCATCGTCGCTTTATCGCTTTCCAACGACACCAGTGAATCTTCCTTCTTCACCGTGTCGCCCGGCTTAACCAGAATTTCAATCACCGGAATATCGGTGAAATCGCCGATATCGGGAACTTTCACTTCCACCAGATTGGCCATGTGCGTTCCCTACAACACGAGCTTGCGGATGTCGGACATCAACCCCGCAAGGTAGGTCGAGAAACGCGCGCCGGCGGCACCATCGACCACGCGGTGATCGTAGGAAAGCGACATTGGCAAAATCAGCCGCGGCGTGAATTCCTTGCCGTTCCAGATCGGTTTCATCGATGCGCGCGAAACGCCGAGAATGGCGACTTCAGGTGCGTTGATGATTGGCGTGAAAAATGTTCCGCCGATGCCGCCGAGTGAGGAAATTGAAAAACAGCCGCCGGACATTTCGGCCGGCGATAATTTTCCTTCACGCGCCTTCGCGGAAAGTTCGGTCATTTCTTTGGCGATGTCGAGCACTGATTTTTTGTCGGCGCTCTTGATCACCGGCACGACCAGCCCATTCGGCGTATCCGCCGCGAAGCCGATGTTGAAGTACTTTTTCAAAATGAGATTTTCACCGCCGGGTTCGAGTGACGCGTTGAATTCGGGAAATTTCTTCAGCGCGGCAACACTCGCCTTGATGAGGAAGGCGAGCATCGTCACCTTGATGCCGGACTTTGCATTCTCTTCGTTAGTCTTCACGCGAAACGCTTCGACTTCGGTAATGTCGGCTTCATCTTGCTGCGTCACGTGCGGGATCATCACCCAGTTGCGGGCGAGGTTGTTGCCGGAAAGTTTCTTGATGCGCGACAGCGCACGCGTCTCAATTTCGCCGAATTTGGTGAAATCGATGTGCGGCATTTCCGGAAACGCAAATGCGCCCGAGGTACCCGCACCTTTCGGTTTTGCCAACTCGACCTTCACGAACGCCTGCACATCTTCCTTGGTGATGCGGCCTTTGAGCGCAGTGCCTTTTACCTTCGAGAGATCCACGCCCAACTCGCGCGCGAAGGCGCGAATCGAAGGGCTTGCATGTACGCTGGAGGGAATCGGCGCTGACGAAACATGCGAGGCCACGGTGCTGGAGGCCAATACCGACGCGGCTTTCGGCGGCAATGCCTCGGGAAGCCGCGCCGGTGCTTGGGTTTGGGGTGGTTCTGCTCCTTCTCCCTTGGAAGAAGGATGGGATGAGGGGGCAGCGGCCACAGTTGCGACCACTGGTGCCGAAGCACTCTCTTCCAACACCAAAATCACCGACCCCATCGATACCTTGTCGCCCAACTTCACCTTCAATTCCTTGACCACGCCTGAATGCGTCGACGGAACCTCCATCGTCGCTTTGTCGCTTTCCAGTGACACCAGCGAATCTTCTTTCTTGATCGTGTCGCCCGTTTTCACGAGTATTTCGATCACCGGAATATCGGTGAAATCGCCGATATCCGGAACGTTCACTTCAACTAGATTTGCCACGCGATCTCTCCTTTTTCTTTTTTGTCGGGTTGGCGTTTAAACAGTCCACGGAGCAGGCTTCGACGCATCGATACCGTATTTTTTGATCGCCTCGGAGACCACCTTGAGTTGAATCTGCCCATCGTCGGCCAGCGCTTTCAATGCTGCGACCACGACGTAATAGCGATTGACCTCGAAGAATTTGCGCAATTGCTTGCGTGTGTCCGAACGACCGAAGCCATCGGTGCCGAGTACGGTAAAGCGACGGTCGGTGACGAAAGGGCGAATCTGATCGGCGAAGCTGCGCATGTAATCGGTCGAAGCGATTGCCGGGCCTTTGCGGCCTTTGAGTAATTGCGCCACGTGCGATAGCTGCGGTTGTGCCTCGGGGTTTAACAAGTTGTGACGATCGGCCGCCATGCCATCACGACGCAATTCGTTGAATGACGTGCAGCTCCAGATATCGGAGGCGACACCCCAATCGAGTTCGAGCAATTCCGCCGCCGCGATCACCTCGCGGAAGATCGTTCCCGAACCCATCAATTGCACGCGCGGTTTTTTCGTGTCGGTACTTTCGCGGAACAGATACATGCCTTTGAGAATATTGGCTTCCGCGCCTTTCGGCATCGCTGGATGCGTGTAGTTTTCATTCATCACGGTGATGTAGTAGTAGACGTGTTCCATCTTCTCGTACATGCGCTTTAGGCCGTCATGCATGATCACGCCGAGCTCGTAGGAGAACGTCGGGTCGTATGAAATGCAATTGGGAATGGTGGCCGCCATCAAATGCGAGTGGCCATCTTCATGCTGCAATCCTTCGCCGTTCAATGTGGTGCGACCGGAAGTGCCTCCTAGCAGAAAGCCGCGCGCCTGCATATCGCCGGCCGCCCAGGCAAGATCGCCGATACGCTGGAAGCCAAACATGGAATAGAAAATGAAAAACGGAATCATGTGCTGACCGTGATTGGCATAGCTGGTGCCCGCCGCCATCCACGAACAAAACGCACCGGCCTCATTGATGCCTTCCTGCAAGATTTGTCCGGCTTTGTCTTCCTTGTAGAACATCAATTCGCCCGAATCGACGGGTTCGTAAAGTTGCCCGACGGAAGAATAAATACCGAGTTGGCGGAACAAGCCTTCCATGCCAAACGTGCGCGATTCATCGGCAACGATCGGCACCAGGCGTGGGCCGAGTTCTTTGTCGCGCGTGAGTGCGGTGAAGGCCCGCACGAACGCCATCGTGGTGGAAATTTCACGCTCTTCGGTGCTCTTTAACAATGCATCGAATACCGACAACTCAGGAACTTTCAACGGCGGAATGTTGTGGTGACGGATCGGCAGCGAGCCACCAAGTTTCGCGCGCGCGGCTTTGAGGTATTGAATCTCGGGGCTGGAATCCGGAGGCTTGTAGAAGGGTGTGTCGGCGATGACATCGTCGTTCACCGGCACCTGGAAACGATCGCGGAATTGTTTCAGCGAGGCGACATCCATTTTCTTTTGTTGATGCGTAATGTTTTGGCCTTCGCCCGCTTTGCCCATGCCGTAGCCCTTGACGGTCTTGGCGAGGATGACGGTGGGTTGGCCCTTGTGTTTGACGGCGGCCGAATACGCAGCGTAGATTTTGTACGGATCGTGGCCGCCACGGTTCAAACGCCAGATATCGTCGTCGGACATGGTGGAAACCATTTTTTCGGTTTCCGGATATTTGCCGAAGAAATGTTTGCGCACATACGCGCCATCGAAGGCTTTGTAGTTTTGATATTCACCGTCTAGCGCTTCCATCATGCGTTTTTGCAAAATGCCGTCGTTGTCTCTGGCGAGCAACGGATCCCAATAGCGACCCCAGATCACTTTCAATACATTCCAGCCGGATCCGCGAAAATCGGCTTCGAGTTCCTGAATAATTTTGCCGTTGCCGCGCACCGGGCCATCGAGACGTTGAAGATTGCAATTCACGACAAAAATCAGGTTGTCGAGATTTTCGCGAGACGCGAGCGCGATCGCGCCGAGCGACTCCGGCTCATCCATTTCGCCGTCACCCATGAACGCCCAGACTTTGCGACCTTCGGTGTTGACGATGCCGCGGTTGTGCAAATACTTCATGAAGCGCGCCTGATAAATCGCCTGCAATGGACCGAGCCCCATCGATACGGTCGGGAACTGCCAGAAATCCGGCATCAACCACGGATGCGGATAGCTGGTGATGCCCTTGCCGTCGACATCGCGACGGAAATTTTCCATCTGCTCTTCAGAAATGCGGCCTTCG
>JANOKK010000248.1:0-2414 GCA_031419255.1 Betaproteobacteria bacterium | reverse complement strand
TCTGACGGTGGTTTCGCCGAGGTTAAAGTAGCGCGACTGGAAACTGATCAACGGTCCCGGTATGCCGGGAACATCAACCGGCCCGCGGGTAATGATTCCGGGGTAGCGCTCTGCATTCTGGATCAGGAATTCGGGATCCAGCAGGCCGATCTCGTTGGTGCGGCGAATCCGGTACAGATCGTAGGTGAACGACAGATCCTTGGTCGCATCCCAAATCGCGCCGACGGTGCCGCTGGACGATTTTTCTGGCTGCACGCCGGGGTTGGCGCCAAACAGGACGGGCACTGACGCCTGGCAGTCTGCAAGAGCGCCGGTTGTCGGGCAACGGCGCGTATCGACGAGGCCGTTATAGAAGCCGGCGGAGAAGCTCTGCGCGATTTCCGGCAGCGACGGCGCACGGAAGCCTTTTGCCGTGGTGGCGCGGAAGGCCAGTTCCGGCGTCAGTTTCCATTTGATGCCGAATTTTGGCGTGGTCGAGGTGCCGTAATCGGAGAACTTGTCGCGGCGGATGGCAAGCTGCGATTCCACGTTCTTCAAAAACGGCACGCTCAACTCGGCATACATTGAGGTCACGTTACGATCGCCGGAGGCCGATGAGGCACCGACACCGACAATATCGGACGACTTGAAGAGGTCACTGGGTTGGCTATTCAGCTTTTCCGAGCGATATTCAAATCCGGTCGCGAGCGCCAACGCACCGCCGGACATTTGCATCAATTCCGTTGAACCTTTCGCATCGATAATTTGCATCTGGGAATCACCCACATTGGTCGCGACCGGTGAAACGGCCGCCAGGGTGGCGGCAGAATTCGCGGACGGATTGATAAAGTTATATCCGCCATTGGCAATAAGCGGCCGGAGTACGCTGGCACGCAAACGACCATTAAACTTTGCAGTCGTGTCCGATGTCATGTGTAGTGCGCCGATTTCCCAGTCCCAGCTTCCCGAAACGCCTTTCAGGCCGACAACGACGCGTTTGGCTTCGGTGTCAACGACCGTGCGCAGGTTGCCCAATTCGGAAAAACGATGCCGGAAGCCAACCGGAAATGGATACGGGTTATTGGGGTTACCCACGGCAAACGTCAGATTGATCCTGTTGAATGCCAGTGTCTGCAAATTGAACCAGCTGGTGTTTGTTTCACCCAATATGCTGGGCGCACTTTGGAACTCGGTATTGTTCTTGGAGAAACTCGCTTCGGCAAATGCGGACAGATTCTCGCGAATATCCCAGGTTCCTTTCGCGAAAACCGTGTCGCGTTTGCCCTTCGGTACGGTATCGAGTTCCCTGAATTGGTCGTATAGGCAACCGGTGGCGGGGGGGATAACGGCGCAACCGGGCGCCGCCAGTCCGCCGGCCGGAATGACGGCCGTATTGGTGCCGGCAATACGCCGATAGTTGCCGGGAATCGCAAACGAAGAAAGCCCGGTGCCGGTGCCAAATAATGACTGATACTCGGGCCGCTGCAGGAAAGGCTCGGATTGGCGGAAGGTAGTGCGCTCGCGTTCGTAATGATCCAGATTGACCATGACGTTATAGCGATCCCTGGCCAAATCGCCAAGGCCATAGGTGATGCTGCCGCGCCACGTCTTGTATTCACTGTCGCTATTGATGGAATATGACCCGGCCGCCTGGGCACCCACATAATCCTTGCGCAGGATGACGTTGATGACGCCGGCAATCGCCTCGGAGCCATAAATCGCCGATGCGCCGTCTTTCAGGATTTCGATGCGCTCGATGGCGGAGAAGGGAATGGTGTCGAGGTTGACGGATTGTGTCTGCCCGCCGTTGGCAAAGCCATAGTTCGCGAGGCGGCGTCCGTTTAACAACACCAAGGTTGCCGAAGAACCCAATCCGCGCAGTGAAATAAACGACGCGCCGACGGCAAAGGAACCAGAGGTCGCAATATCATTCAATGAGCCAGCGTTCGCGATGGGCAGATTGCGCAGTGCTTCCGAGATGGTGGTAAAGCCACTCTTTCTCAGGTCTTCCGCGGTAATGATCTGGATCGGCGCGCTGGTTTCCGCGTCGACGCGTTTGATATTCGACCCGGTCACTTCAATCTTTTCGACTTTTTGAGCCGTCGGGGTTTGTGCTTGCGCAAACGCTATCGGCGTCATGATCAGTGCGGCGAGCAGTGCTTGTGGCAATGCTTTCATCTTGGAATGGTTCAATTTGGGCCTCATATCTGGGTTACGTACTGAAATAAAGGAAATTTGCGCGAACAATTGACGCACATAACGTTACAAACCGTAAAAGTCTAGCGTCAAGCCGTTTCAACTGCCACAAAATTCGCCGAATGTGGTGTTTTTGCAACAGTCGCCTCACCCCGTCGTTCCTTCGTTTGGAATGATGGGCATGACGTCCATGGCACTCGGTTAAGGCCGCCACGCCTTGACGTAGGATGGGTGGAGCG
>JANOKK010000247.1:0-6547 GCA_031419255.1 Betaproteobacteria bacterium | reverse complement strand
GGTTTTGCCAGCGGCATCTTTCGATGCATCGACTGCGGCACCGGCGGCGGCTTTGGCAGCATCAACTGCCTCAACTGCGGCTTTTGGCGCTTCGACTTTCGGCATGGCTGGAGCAGCCGGAACCGGTTTGACTTCTTCTTTACCACAGGCCGCGAGGCCGATTGCGACGATTGCTGCGATGAGGACTGACTTATTCATTTGAGGGTTCCCTTGGAGAAAAATTTGATCAAAATTTTTATCGGCTTATGTCGCTTCCCAGCCACCTATCAGGCACCGAACAAGCCGTGCTGTTGACTATGATATGTTTCGACCGACCGTCAAGTATAGCACCGGATTGATGCACTGCACAACTTTGTTCTTCTTTCATCTGATGGGGGTCAAAGTCCGAGGGTATTTCCGCTCACCGCAAGTTCGCTCATTTCCCATATTTCCTCGAATCGATCGATAAACGGCCGCGCGCCGATGTCATCGTGCAAGGTCAACACCGAGCGCGGCTGGTCGATATGCAGTTGCCGCCAGAAATGACCATTATCGGCGATCACCATTGGGTCGCGCGCCTCCGTCGCCTGGCCCACCGTTCGATGCATCTCGAATTGGCCCGCGAAACTCCGCAACAATTCAATCAGACGCGGCAACTCGATTTCGATGCCTTTAACGTCGTGCAAAACGATACGCAGTCGGTGGCCGCGATTCACGAGCAACATCGTTCGCAAGATCTCAATGCGCGCCGGACGGCCAAAATCCCGATCACGCAAACTGCGGGCGCTTGCATCGAAGACGCGCAATTCACGCTGCGCTTCTGCGACGACCATATCGATGGCCTCACGCGCGTCGGCGTGGCTTGTCATCAAGCGATAAATTTTTTCGGGGGAGGGCGTTTCAATGTTCATTTTGCGATCTCCTCGTGTGGCAATAAACGTTCAGGCGAGGCGCAACCAACCCTCGCGGTAGGCGTCGAAAAGTGTTGTGAGTAGTGAACTCTCCGCGATCAGGGCCAGCACACCCGCCGGCAAGCGCCGGGTGTCGGCGAGTTGCCGCAGGTACATGGTGTCGAACGGGGTCGCCTCCATGGCCGCGCCGTTGAAGTAAAACAAATCGATATCGTATAAGAGTCTGCTCTTGAGATCGAGTTCCACGCCGTGGCTGAGTGCGCGCGCGCGAAACCTCGTTGTGGTCAGTGCCGGATCGGGCGACTCGAAGAAAACATGCGGCTTCGGCTCGGTAAGCATGCGCCCAAGGCAGCGCTTGATGTGTGCCGCGTCGCCGGCGGCGGCACGCATATTGATCAGCAGCGTCGTTACTTTCCCGGCCATCGCAGCATCAATGCTGCCCGGGTTGCGAGTCGGCGCTAAATCCGGATCGTGGTATTCGCCTTCGAAAGCGATCTCGTCACGCAAATAGTCGAGCATGGCGACGCTTAACTCCTGCGCCGACGGCGCGCGAAACCCGATCGACCATGTAAGCGATTCCGTTTCCGCAATGCCATCGTGGGCAAATCCGGGCGGCAAGTAAAGCATGTCGCCGGTCTCCAGGATATATTCCCGCTCCGGTTTGAATCGCGCCAGAATTTTTAGCGGCATTCCCGGCTTGAGTCGCAAATCGGTCTGCGCGGAAACTCGCCAGCGACGCGTGCCGGCACCTTGCAACAGAAACACGTCGTAGGAATCGAAATGGGCGCCAACACCGGCACCAGGCACCGCAAAACTCACCATCAAGTCATCAATGCGCGCATGCGGAATGAAATTGAACTGCGCGAGCAGATCGTGCGCGGCCCGGCAGAAATGCTGCGTGTCCTGGATCAGCACCGTCCATTTCGCCTCCTTCACTGACGTGAAATCGCGCCGCGACAATGGCCCATGCATCATTCGCCAGCGACTGCCATCATTGGCGATCAAACGGCTCTCCGCGTCATCCCGCGACGCGAGTGCCAGCACCGCTTTCTTGTCGAGCGGATCGTTGAAGTGCGGAAACGCGCGGCGAATCAGTAGCGGTTTCTTCTGCCAATAATCGCGCAAAAATTTCCGCGCACTGAGGCCGCCCAAGTGTGCGAGTGGTCGATCATCGTGTGCGTGTTTAATGGCGCTGTTTTTCATTTCGGAACGACTTCAAAAAGGCATTGCAAATCAAAAAAGAAAATGGGATAGAATCAATTCAACTTCATCACGCCGCAACAAGGTAACGCCGACCGATGAAGCAAGAAAGCACGAGGCAGAGAAGACAATGTTACAGGTTGGTTCGAGAGCACCAGTGTTTGAACTCCCTGACGCAAGCATGGAAATGATCCAGCTTTCCAGCTTTCGCGGCAAGAAAAACGTTGTCCTGTATTTCTATCCTCGCGACGGCACGCCCGGCTGTACGCTGGAAGCGATCAATTTTTCGGATCAGGACGACGCCTTCGCCGAATGCGACACGGTCGTCTTCGGTGTCTCGCGCGATGATTGCCTCGTGCATGAAGAATTTCGCGATAAGCATGGTCTCTCGTTGCAATTGCTATCGGACGCCGATTGCGAAGTCATGAAGAAATACGAAGTCATGACCGAAGACGTATTGAACGGAACGTCCCGCCCCTGCGTGCATCGCTCCACGTTCGTCATCGACAAAAAAGGTGTTGTGCGGCACATCCTGCGCGATCTCAATCCGCGCGAACACGCCTCTGCCGTGTTGAAACTCGTCCGGCAAATCCACGGCCACTGATAGTTGTGCTGCGCGCTGGTTAGTGCGCGCCACCAATCGCATCATTCGTCGCGGTACAATTGCGGCCTTTCCAATTCTCCGAATGCGCTGCGCATTGCGCTCGCTGCTACTTTTATGCAAATCGCCAACGACACTGTTGTCACACTTACTTGCGAACTCATCGATTCTGACGGCAATCCGATTGGTGGTGCCGATGCCGATATGTCCTATCTTCATGGTGGCTATAGTGGCATCTTTCCGCTGGTTGAAGCGGGGCTGGCCGGCAAATCCGTAGGTGACGAATTTTCGGTCAATCTGCAACCCGAAGATGCATTCGGCGAATACGATGAAGACCTGATCCGGGTCGAGCCAAAGAGTGTGTTTCCGTCAAACATCGAAGTTGGTATGCAATTCGAAGGACTCCCACAAGGCGACGAGGATGATCGCTGGGTGGTCTATACCGTGACCGACATCGCAGAGGACAAAGTGGTGATTGATGGCAATCATCCGCTGGCGGGTGAGCGGCTATTCTTCAATTGCATCGTCAAGGATGTACGCAGCGCAACGGCCGATGAAATCACTCACGGGCATGCGCACGGCGATCACGGTCACCACCACTGATTCAACGAATCATCGCGCAAATCAAATCTCGAGCGACCAGCGTTACATGCCCGAGTCACGCAGTTTTTTCAATTGGTAGAGTTTCTCAAGCGCTTCGCGCGGAGAAAGTTCGTCCGGCTTGAGATCGTCCAGCGCATCGAGCGCCGGATCGATATCGACTTCTGCAATCGCGCTCGGCGAATCGAATAGACCTGCTTGCGCGGCGGCAGCCACATGCGAGATCTCAAGTTTGTCGAGATGCTTCTTCGCAGCGCGCACCACGGCGCGTGGTACACCTGCCAACTGCGCTACTTGCAAACCGTAGCTCTTGTTCGCCGGGCCGGGTTCGAGCTTGTGCAGGAAAACGATCTTGTCTTTCATCTCGACTGCATCCAGATGCACATTCGCGAGGTTTGGCAATTCGGCGTTGAGATGCGTGAGTTCGAAATAATGTGTCGCGAACAACGAATAGCAGCGCGTTGTTTCGGCCAAGTGGCGCGCGATCGCGTACGCAAGCGCCAGGCCATCGAAGGTCGACGTGCCGCGACCGATTTCATCGATCAGCACCAGACTATGTTGCGTCGCGATGTTGAGAATTGCGGCGGCTTCGGTCATTTCCACCATGAACGTTGAGCGCCCGCCGGCGAGATCGTCGCTCGCGCCGATGCGCGTCATGATCTGATCGATGCGACCGATTTCGGCCTGCGCCGCAGGCACGAATGAACCGGTGTGCGCAAGCAAAACGATCTGTGCGACCAGGCGCATGTAAGTCGATTTGCCGCCCATGTTCGGGCCGGTGATCAACAACAATTGCCGCGAACGCGACAGCTCGCAATCGTTGGCGATGAAACTCTCGACCTGACTTTCTACGACCAAATGGCGCCCACCCTGAATCGAAATTCGATCATCATTGATGAATACCGGCGCGCTCAGATTGAAGCGCTGCGCATTCGAGGCGTTAGCGCACAAGGCGTCGAGCTCCGCCACCGCGCGCGCGAATGCATGCAACGCAGGCACCTCGGGCAGCAATCGATCCAGCAGCGCCTCGTAGAGAAATTTTTCGCGCGCAAGCGAGCGTTCGCCCGCCAATAGCGCCTTGTCCTCGAAGGTTTTTAATTCCGGCGTGATGAAGCGCTCCGCATTCTTCAACGTTTGGCGGCGGCGATAGTCATCCGGGACTTTGTCGAGTTGCCCTTGCGTGACCTCGATATAGAAGCCATGCACGCGGTTGTATTCGACACGAAGATTGGCGATGCCGGTGCGTTCGCGCTCGCGTTTTTCAAGCTCAAGAAGGAATCCGCTCGCGTTATTCCGTAAGGCGCGCAGCTCGTCCAATGCAGCGTCGAAGCCATCGCGTATCACGCCGCCATCGCGCACCATGGCAGCGGGTTCTTCGCGCAATGAGGATAAAAGTCCAGCATGGATGCGGGCCTCCGGGCATAAATGGCCGGAAAGCCGCGCCAGTGCTTGACTATTCAGAGCTGAAATGTGTTGTTGAATGGTTGGTGCAGCACCGAGCGCTGCACGCAATGCCGCGAGGTCACGTGGTCGCGCAGACCTCAGTGCGACGCGGGTGACGATGCGCTCTATATCCGCCCAATCCGACAATGCAACGTGTATTTCCCGAAACTTGTCACGCAAAATGTCGCTTGCGTGCAATCGCTGTTTCACGATGTCGCGATCGCGCAATGGCTGCGTCAGCCATTCGCGCAACAGTCGTGAACCCATGCTGGTGGCGCTCGAATTGAGCAGCGAGAACAATGTCGGCGAACTGTCCCCGCCGATGGTCTCGGTGATTTCCAGGTTACGGCGTGTGGCCGCATCCATGCGCACAAGATCATCGCTGCGTTCCACCGACAAGCCGGTCAGATGCGGCAGTGCGCTATGCTGCGTCTGCTGCACGTATTGCAGCAATGCGCCGGCGGCCGCGATGGCGAGTGGCATGTCAGCGCAGCCGAAACCGGCGAGATCGGCCGTGTTGAATTGGCGCGAGAGTAATTTCACGGCCGATTCGAGGTCGAATTGCCAATCCGCCATGCGGCGCGTGGCCACGCCATCGACAACGTCGAGCGTCAACGCCGCACTTTCTGGCAAGATCAATTCTGCCGGCTGCAAGCGATCAAGCTCGGCATGAAATTGCGAAGTACTGGTTTCAAGAATGCGAAATTTTCCTGCCGCGAGCGAGAGCGTGGCGATACCGAGTTCAGCACCGCGAACAAACGCAGCGGCGATCAATACTTCGCGCGCATTCGGCAACAGCGCGCTGTCGGTCAGCGTGCCCGGCGTGATGACGCGCACCACCGCCCGCTCAACCGGACCCTTGTTGGTCACTTCGCCGATCTGCTCACAAATCGCGGCGGATTCGCCGGCTTTCACCAACTTCGCGAGATACGTCTCTATCGCATGAAATGGTACGCCCGCCATCTTGATCGGCGTGCCCGCCGACTGGCCGCGCGTGGTCAATGTGATATCGAGCAGTTTGGCGGCTTTGACGGCGTCATCGAAGAAAAGCTCGTAAAAATCCCCCATCCGGTAGAGCACCAACGTATCGGGATACTCTGCTTTGATGCGCAAATATTGCTGCATCATCGGCGTGTGTGCCCCGGCTGGGACAGACCTTGGTGCGCCGCCTGCGGTGATATTTTCTGTATTGTCCAACCGTCGTCCAACCGGAAATCGATGCGATGCGCGCCATTTATCGTCTTCACGCGGGCGCTAGCGCACCGGAGTGGCGTGCGCCAAACACAAGTGCGAGTGTGAAAAAATTAACCCGACAAATTATCGCCGATCTGGCACCTCAACGTGCAGGACATCGACACCTGCGCGGCAATGAGTTAACTTCGCGCGGGCTGAAATGTCGACTCGGTACGAGATTGGCCGAGAGCCACCGTGTGTAACAGCGGCTCAAAAAGAATCGGCCCGACTTGGGCCGAAAATGAGGAGACGTTCTAAATTTTTTACGCAGAGACCGCGATGCGTCCCATTGCCCGACTTACATCGGCCTCATTCAGGACTTGATCCAGCGTTTTTGTAAGCCGAGAAAACAGCAACTCGAAATCGTCAGCGGTATAGCAAAGCGCAGGTGCGAAGCCGAGAATATTGTCGCTGAACGCACGAAACACCAGCCCATTGCGATACCCGGCCTCGAAAATACGCTGGCTTAGTTTCAGCGATGCATCGAAGCCGCGCTTGCTCGATTTGTCGGCAACCAGTTCGAGTGCGCCCAGCAGGCCGCGGCTGCGCGCATCGCCTACCAGCGGATGTTCGCGCAGCG
>JANOKK010000246.1:0-1861 GCA_031419255.1 Betaproteobacteria bacterium | reverse complement strand
GCAACCCCTGTGGTTGTTCGCCGGAATGACGAAAATTTGAGGTAAATAGATGTACCCTGCGGGCTACGTCAATTTAACCGGCGATCAAACAAGTTAGTCGCTACCTCTTCCCCCGCTTGGGAAAAGTAAGGCGCGCCCTATGTCAACAAATTTGATCGCTGGATCAATTGAATTCCCCCGCAGATACGCACCTCATTACCTGCTCAACACCCCAAACGCTGACCGAGTCCGAAATCAAATTACCGCGACCCGCAGGGCGGACTCGTCCGCCAAACGTCACCGAAATGGCGGACAAGTCCGCCCTACGAAGATGAAAGAGAACCTGAAAACGAGTGGCACCCGCGCACCCGGCCAGGCCGTCGAACGGGGCCTTCGCACCTTGTTGCGATTGCGCCAACAGGAGGCCGCGAAGAACAATCGGTTGCTCCATGCGTTGGGCGTCACCGTGCGCCAAAACGATCGACATCGTGATTGCGACGCGCGGCATCATGGGCGGCGACAAATTGCTTTACCGCGAAAGAGACTTCGATCCGTTTGTGAAGCCACTCCAACAAGAACGCTTGGAGCAACGGCTTGCCGCGCGGTGAGTTTCTGCACAGCGACGATGTTCGCCAAGCCCGCGCGGAGCGGTCCCTCGCGAGCTTACTGCCATTGACAACGGAGGTGGAGCAGGGAATTCGAGCGGCATGTCGCGCGCCTGCGAAACGGTTGCCCAACGACCAGCGGAAGTCTCTGTGGGATCCAGTGGACAACGCGTTCTGCAAGAACGGAGGGAGGATTTCTCGGACGCGACATCCACGCGTTGCCGAGTCGCTGCCGCTCATCAATGTCACCTACGGCGAAGATTTGACCATGCGCGAACTCGCCCAAGTGATCGCGGATGCGGTACGATTCACCGGCGCGATTGAATGGGATCGCAGCAAGCCGGACGAAACGCTGCGGAAGTTGATGGATAGTTTGCGGATGCGGGGGTTGGAGTACAAGCCGAAAAAGACGTTGGAAAATGGCTTGCGAATGATTGCATCAGAGATTCGATGAACGACCAGACAAAAATCTACTGGCCAAACTGGACGCTGACGTTCGGTCGGCTGCATGACTGAGTTGACACTCAATTCGACAAGTCACGAATCGAATGCCCAATAGCAACTTGCCGCCGCAGCCGATTCGCTTCCCGTGGGGAGTATTCCCGCCGGTGTGGATTCACGCGGACGAAACAGCGGTAAAGAAACATCGAGCATATAACGTCGCCAAAGCCGGCGACCCGGACGCCGCATATCAGCTTGTTACCGAAACGCGATCTCTCGACATCGTCGAACAGCTCACCGTGGCATTTGCGGGCATGAATCCAATCTTGGTTTCCGCTCATGCGGTTGAACAGGCGGGCGTCAACGCCATACCTGAGGCATTGGCGGATATCATCGGCAAACAGACAGGCTGGCGTGCAGACGCAAGCATTGTGCAGACGAATATCGTTTCGCATACCGGCGCTGATGGATTTTCCCGCCTGGCACGCCAAGCGGAATTCGGCGGCGATGTTGCGCCTGGGCAAAACTATGTACTGGTAGATGATTTCATCGGCCAAGGGGGTACTCTAGCTAACCTCAGATCCCATATCATTCGTGGCGGTGGTATCGTACTCGGTGCAACCGTCCTCACGGGCAAGGCGCATTCGGCGGTCCTGGCTTTGGCAAAATCCACACTTGATGCATTAAGGAAGAAACATGAAAAAGAACTTGAAAACTGGTGGCACCAGCGCTTCGGATTCGAATTCGACTGCCTTACAGAGTCTGAAGCACGTTACCTCCTCAACACCCCGAGCGCTGACCGAGTCCGAGATCGGATTACTGCGGCAATCCAAGCG
>JANOKK010000245.1:0-2199 GCA_031419255.1 Betaproteobacteria bacterium | reverse complement strand
CGCACGGTATTGGTGATCACCAGTGGCCGCAACCGGGTCGATGACAAAAAGGTTTCCGCAAAGCTAGGGCAGAAAATAGGCAAGGCCGACGCCGAGTTCGTGCGCGCGCAAACGGGTTTTGTCATCGGCGGCGTGGCGCCGGTTGCCCACGCGTCGCCACCACTCACGTTGATGGATGAAGACCTGCTGCGCTACGCCGCGATCTGGCCCGCGGCAGGGCATCCGAATTCGATGTTTCGCATTTCTCCCCACGACTTGGCACGCGTAACCGGTGCCGAGATCATCGATGTCGCGCAAAGGAAATCGTCATGAATGCACATGAAAAACTCATCCGCGAGTTCTACGCGGCCTTCGCCCAGCGCGATGCGGTGGGTATGGCGCGTTGCTATCACCCGGATATTTTTTTCTCCGATCCGGCATTCACATCATTGCGCGGCAGGGAAGTCACCGCGATGTGGGCGATGCTTTGCTCGCGCGGCAAGGATATGGAACTCAATCTCGGTGACGTACATGCCAACGATGATGGCGGCACCGCGCATTGGGAAGCGAAATACACGTTCAGCCAGACCGGCAGAAAAGTTCATAACAAAATCGATGCCTGCTTCGCGTTTCGCGATGGAAAAATCGTGCGGCACCTCGACACGTTTTCATTCTGGGCCTGGTCGAAGCAGGCATTGGGAACGGCAGGTTTGTTGATGGGCTGGTTCGGGCCATTCAAGGCGATGGTGCGCAAGAAAGCCAACGCTGGATTGCGCGATTACATGAGCAAGCATGAAGGCACGTATCCGATTCCTTTGTAGCATGCTGCCGCGCGTTTTTTCGCAGGATTCGCGATCCTGTTTCTTACCAAGCAGGGATAGACTGGTGAGCGCGTAGCCTGCATCGCCACATCAAACTCACGCACTGGCGCAGTGTTCCGGACATAAATGCGCTGAATACCGCACTGGGTCTCGTCGCATACCCTCCGCCAACCGCTGCCACTGACCTAACCGGCACGCTATAGATAAAGACGCACGCGGGACATTGCGGCGCGCATCGCACACCTTTCGGCCGTGTCATTACAAATTTACCGCGAAAGCGCGCGTCAACGCGGCCCGGCCAGGAGCGTCCTTTCAGCGTGCGCCAACTATATTTCAACGATCCCCGCGTGCGCGAAGATGACAAGGCCTCTGTTGGAAAGGGGTCGTTTCGCGGCGAAATAACCCTAGCACTGGTGCGACTCTTCAAGCAAAACTGCTCGAAGATCCGCGCCAGCGCAAGAGTCTTTAGTGTTTTGAGGCGGACTACGCGATGAGCGTCACAAATGCCAGGGTGTATGCCGGAAGTTGAAAATTACGTTTTTGCGTCTTGACGTTCACCGGCGCTCTTACCGCGCAACATCGCCACATTGCCCAAAACCGACAACGCGACACCAATCGTCGTCAGCCATCCCCAGACGAATTTCTCGAAGAAAAACGACATCGTCAACGCAATGATCGGCACCATCACGCCGACATAGGATGCAGGTGCCGCACCGATGCGTTTCATGAGCGTCAAGAAGCAAGCGAAGGTGATGATCGAGCCGAAGATCGACAGGTACACGAGCGAGAGCCAATAGCTCGCGGTATTTTCGATGGCAAACGATTTGCCCGTCGCCACGCCGATTGCGAGCGACAGCGCGCCACCGTAAAGCATTCCCCAGGCCATGCTGGTCCATGTTGGCAGACCGCGTTTTTGCGTGCGCATGGCGACCATGTTGCCCGCGCAGGACGCGAACACCGAAAGCATCGTCAGGATCGCGCCAAGTTCGGCGTTGCGGCTGCCGGAGAGATTGCCGAATTCGTGCCAGAACACGCAGACGATGCCGGCAATACCGAGTACCGCGCCGGCGGCCACGCGCTTTGTGATCGGTGTGCCGAAAAACATCCGCGAAAAAAACATTGCGATCATCGGGCTCGCCGAATAACCGATTGCGACCATGCCGGAAACGACGAAGGTCTCGGCGTAATAAACGAGGAGGTAGCTGATAGAGAACATGCCCGCACCGAACAGAAACAAATCGGCGTGTTGCGATCGCGAGAAATTCAACGGCAACTTGCGCCAGTGGCAGAACGCAAACAACACGGCGGACGCCAGCAGGAACCGATAGCCAACCGACATTTCGACGGCGACATGTCCCAACTGAAACGTGATCGCAAGCCAGGTCGAGCCCCAGATCAG
>JANOKK010000244.1:0-4327 GCA_031419255.1 Betaproteobacteria bacterium | reverse complement strand
GGTGGCGTTTTCTTTTAGTGGTGGAGCCGGCGGGAATCGAACCCGCGTCCGCAAGCCCTCTACAGGCCGCTCTACATACTTAGATCCCGGTATTTGATTCTGACCTCTCACACGCCAACGGGCAGGCTTGTGAGGAGCGAGTCACCTTGATTTAACCTCGCACCAAGTGACCCGATGCGAAGCGATCCTCGTTAATGACTCTGCTGTGTATTGCTACACCCGGCGTTGAGGCCCACCGGTGCAGAGTCCAGCCGGGTTTAAGCGGCTAGAGCGTAGTTTTCGTCGTTTGCGACTATTGATTTGCGGTTGTATTTACGAGGTGACCACCCCTCGGTATGCACGGTTCTGCTTTGTAGCCCACGTCGAAACCAGGTCGGCCCCGAATTCGATATGTGGTGTGATTCTACTTGGATATGGTGGTTCTTGCGGGGAATTCAAGGTGCCACGGTGGCGGGCAATTTGAAGCTGCGCTGCGGCCACTGGATCGTGATGCGGGCGCCGCCCATGTCGGAGGTCGAGATCACGGCTTTGCCGCCGTGCCATTCGGCGATGCGTTGCACGATGGCAAGACCCAATCCGGTGCCGCCGCCATGGGCGTGGCGGCTGCGGCTTTCGTCGACGCGGGCGAACGGCACAAACAGGCGCGCATGGTCGGATTCGGCAATGCCAGGGCCGTCGTCATCGACTTGAATGTAGTAGCGGCTGTTGCGCTCCTCGACACGCACTTCGACGCGCGATTTGGCAAAGCGCAAGGCATTGCGAACCAGGTTTTGCACCGCGCGCGCCATGAATTTTGGTTCGCAGGCGGCGTCGGTGACGCTGGATTCGACTGAGACGGGAATGTTGATGTCGCTCGCCTGCGCGGCTTCGATTTCGTCCTCCACCGCGTTCGGCAACCAGCTCTCGATGGACACGGTGGCGAGCGACATGTCGGGTGCCGCATTGTTGCGCTCAAGCCGCGAGTACATCAACATTTCCTGCACCAGCGCATCGAGTTCATCGACATCCTGATGCATTTTTTTCAGCAATTGCGCGCGCTCGGCCTTGGTTTCTGCATCTTCGGCGAGCGTGATGCCGAAGCGCAATCGCGACAACGGCGTTTTCAATTCGTGCGAGACGGCGTTGGTGAGGTCGCGGTGCGATTCCACCAGCCGACCGATGCGCGCGGTCATGCGGTTAAACGAATCCGCGATCGGTCGCAAAGCAGAGCCGGCGCGCATTTTCAGATCGATCGCAAAGTTGCCTTCGCCGGCTTTCTCGGCGGCGGCTTCGAGTTTTTTCATATCGCGCCAAAATAATCTGAGCCACAGCAGCAACGCAATCGCGTACAGCGTGGATTCCACCATCCAGGTAAAGACGATCGGTTTGAACACACCGAAAATCAACGGCGTTGGCGGGGTCGGGGCGACCAGTACAGCCACGTAATCCGTATCGAACAAAGTGCGATACATGATCAATCCGCCGCTGTCCGGCAGATTGTGAAAATGTACGCTGCCACTGGCGAGTTGTTCGATCGCGCCACTGGGGAGTTCGCCGCTGGCGCGCAGACTTTCAAGCTTTTGAATGTGCGCGGGCGCGCCGATGCGTTTTTGCAGCACCTCGACGCGTGCCGACCACTCGGCCTGAGGGTAGGGCCGCAGTGCTTCTTCGAGGAATACAAACGTGCGGCGCACGCGCTCCTGGCTGACGTTTGCGGCGGCTTCGCGGGTGGCGTATTCGAAGACTTGTTTCTGAATCAGGAATGACGTCAGCGACGTGAGCAGGATGAAAATCCACAGCTTGAGGAATAGCTTGCCCACGGTGTCCTGTAATTTTGCGCTACCAGGCGGACGGGCTGAATAAATACCCGTGCGGTCGCACTGTTTTGATATGCGCCGAGCCGATCGCGTCGTCGCCCAATTTGCGGCGCAGGCGCGAGACGCGCGAGTCGATCGAACGGTCAATGCCGTCGTAATCGAGGCCACGCAACGATTTCAGAATTTCATTTCGCGGTAACACTCGCCCTGCATTCGATGAGAGCAGCCACAGCAAATCGAATTCGGCGGTGGTGAGATCGATCTTGCGCTCGCCGATCCTCACATCGCGCGATGATTTGCTGACGCGCAATTGGCCGAATTGCAGTGTGTCGCCATGATGCGCGGCCTTTTCCTGCGTGCTGGCGCGGCGGAGTATTGCCTTGATGTGTGCGAGCAACACGCGCGGCTGCACCGGCTTGGTGAGGTAATCATCAGCACCCATTTCAAGGCCGAGCACCTGATCGATATCCTCGTCACGCGCGGTCAGCATGATGATCGGCACCTCGGCGGCAGTGGTGCCTTGACGTCGCAATGCACGGCAAATGTCGAAGCCATCCATGCCCGGCAGCATCACGTCCAGCACGATCAAATCGGGCTTTTCCGTGGCGATGCGAGCGAGTGCTTCATCGCCACGATGTTCGATCAATACATCGATATTCTTCTTGCCGAGATATTCGGCCGTCAACCGCGCAAGCTCGATATCGTCCTCGACGATCAGCACGCGAAAAGATTGGCCGGTTGCGGTGTGGATATTATCCGGATCGAGATCGCGGCGTGGCGGGGTCTTGGGTTTGACAGGGGAGGGCATTTCCATTCCTTGCAGCATGGCATTCTCCGACAAGATTAACCAAATTCGAGCATACGTGCAGGAAAGGTGGGCATGTGTAGCACTGTGTAGCGGAATATGACGGGAAGGGCCGGATGCTGCGGCGAAAAAAACCGCGAGTGGTGCGCTGCGATGCCCAATCAACACGCCTGTTATCCTGAACGAAATGAAGGATCTTGTCATGGCGAGATCCTTCACTTCGTTCAGGATGACAGCGTATTTCCAGTAGTGGAGATCAAATCAATCGAGCAACGCCGAAATTTCAAGCGGCGTATTGACCCACGCCGCCGCCAGCCATGTTGAAGGATCGGCCCCTGCGCCAAGGTAGCCGTACATTGCCACGACGCCGCGCATACCGGCCGCGTTGGCGGCAGTGATGTCGCGTTCATCGTCGCCGATATACAGGCAATGGCGCGGTTCGATACCGATTATCGATGCCGCATGCAGTAGCGGATCAGGATGCGGCTTTGCGCGTGCGCAGGTATCGCCGCAAACCACACATCCGCTCGGCGGTGCGATGCCGAGTTTCTCAAGCAATGGAAGCGTGAATTGGGTCGCCTTGTTGGTGACAATGCCCCAGACGATCTCGCGTGATTCCAGTTCATCGATCAACGCGCCAATGCCATCGAACCAGCGGCTATCGACGCAGACATCGCGCGCGTAGGCTGCCAGAAATGAGTCGCGCAACGCAGGAAAATCCGCATCGATAGGCTTGATGCCAAAGCCTGCGTCAAGCATGCCGCGAGCGCCGTTCGAGACATGCGGACGCAAACGCGCGACTGGGACCGAGTCAAGCGAGCGATCGCGGCGCACCGCATTCAACGCGCGCGCCATGTCGGGCGCAGTATCGGCAAAGGTGCCATCGAGATCAAATAGTACGGCGCGTACCTTCGGCCATTCGCCAGCCGTCGCGGCTGCGGATGTAACGCTCATGCGAGGTCAGGCGCGCAGGAAATCAAGCGGCTTGTAATTGCCGGCAAATACGCCGCGTGCCGAGCCGCCCCACCATTTTTCAATCATCGTCGTATAGAGCGAACGGTAGTCGATGGTTGGTGGCGGGCCGTCTAATGCATAGACATCGATCAGCGGCACCGCCTCGCCATAAAGTCCGCCAATGACGCGACCGCCCAATGCAAATTGCACCGAGGCCCAGCCGTGATGCGTGCCTTGCTTGTCGTTTTCTTTTGGGCAGCGACCGAACTCATCGTAGGTGGCCACCAGCGTGCGATCCCATTGGCCGATTTCGCGCATACCTTCGCGGAACGCAGCAAGGCCAGTCGCCAAACGCTCAAGTGCCGCGCCGTGAAATTTTTGCTGATCCCAATGAGTGTCGAACGCGTCGTGATGATCGCCATTGGAGGCGTTGATCGTGATGTGTACCACCTTCGGTGCAATGCCGGCGGCGGCGAGTTCGACAGTGGCTTTTAGCGCTTCGCCAAATTCATTGGCAGGAAATGTGGTTTTGAGCGCGACCAGATTTTTCTGCGCGAACGACTTTGCCGCTTCTCGTGCGGGCACGGAGGCGAGGTATTGCGTGCCTTCCACCGTGTGACGCGCAAGCCACTCCGAGGGATGCTGCATATTCACCACGCGCAACTTGTCGCCGCGAAACGGCCCCATTGGGTCGGCGACACGGATATCCAGATCGCCGAACGCGAGCGCATCGAACGGCTGCGCCGAAAAATCGGCGAGATGACGCGCCGCG
>JANOKK010000243.1:0-5484 GCA_031419255.1 Betaproteobacteria bacterium | reverse complement strand
GTTCCGCTTCAACTTGTTTCCTCGCCGTATTGTCGGTGCCGATCAGCAGGTAACCGATGACGCCGCCTTGCGCATCGCGCAGTGCCGTGACCGACACGATGGCCGGAAAACGGCTGCCGTCCTTGCGGATATAAGTCAGCTCGTAGATGTCTTCAATGCCGCGCGACGCTTTGAAAACGAGCGCCTCGAAACCCGGCTGAATCGTCGTCGCCAGTTCCAGGCTCAATGCTTTTGCCCGCGCGATCACTTCCTGCGGGTCGGAAATATCGGCTGGGGTAATCTTGTTCATCACGTCGGCGGCGTCGTAGCCGAGCATGCGTTCGGCACCGACGTTGAAAATCTGGATCACGCCTTTCGCGTCGGTCGCAATGCTGGAAAAGTTGGCGCTGTTGAAAATCGCGCGCTGCAGGGCGCCGGCCTCCAGCAGCGTACCCTCCGCCTGTTTGCGCGCCGAGATATCGCGCAGAATGCAGGTAAAGTGGCGCTGCTCTCCCACCCGCATTTCGCTTACCGACATCTCGATAGGGATGGTGCTGCCGTCATTGTGACGTCCGAAAACTTCGCGCCCAAGGTTCTTCGCGCGCGCGTCGTTGTTTGCGCTGTAGTACTCGAGGGTATCGCCACTTTTGCCGGACGCGAGCGCGGGAATCAGCAGGCTGAAATCGCGCCCGACAAGTTCGGCCTGGCTGTAGCCAAACATGCGCTCAGTGGCGGGGTTGACTATCTCGATGTGCCCGCTATCGGCGTGAATGGTGGCGATGCCATCGACTGCCGTATTGAGGATGGTCTGGATGAGTGCGTTGCTTTCCCGCAACGCTTGCTGCGCCGCATGTTCATCCGTGACATCGCGAAACACCAGCACCGCACCCACCACCTGACCTTCGCGATTGCGTATCGGTGCGCAACTATCGGCAATGGCGCATTCGCTACCGTCTTTGGCAATCAGGACGGTGTGGTTGGCAAGGCCCTGAATGGTGCCATCGGCCAGGGTTTGTGCGACCGGCACTTTGCAAGGCTCGCGAGTTTTCTGATTGATGATGCGAAAAATGTCATTGACCGATTGGCCGGCGGCGTCGGCAATGGTCCAGCCGGTAAGGCGTTCCGCGAGCGAGTTTAACAGCGTGACATGGCCGTTGGCATCGGTCGCGATCACAGCATCCCCGATCGAGTTCAGGGTGACGGCGAGCTTTTCCTGGTTCTCCTGCAAGGCGACATTGGCGAATTGAAGTTGCTTGTTTGTCACCGCCTGAACATCGAGCAAGTTCTGTGTTTCAACCAGCACCAGACCTTTCACCCGATGCCTTGAGTCCCGGAATATCAGGATCGCAAACGCAATCGCAGACAGCAGGGTCAGCAGGCAGGCGACGGTGATGGTGACAAACAGTGTCCGCATGTTCGATTGAAAGTCGGCGTTGTGCTGCGCGCGCGCACTTTCCTCGATCTGCACAAAAATCTTCATTTCGGCACGGATCGAGTCCATCAATTGCTTGCCCTCGCCACTCTTGACGGCGGCCAGCATCGCCGGCATGTCCTGACGGCGGCGCAGCTCGATGATCCTCGACATTTGTGCCATCTTGTCCACCAGCAATGGCACCATCGCATCGAGACGCTGCCGGGCGGCACTGATCACGGTCAGTGCGCGCAGTTCTTGCAGATGTGCGGCCAATTTGTCCTCCACCGCCAGATACGGGGCCAGAAAGCCCTCGTCACCGGTCAAGGCAAAGCCGCGCTGACCGGTCTCGGCATCGCGCAACTCGGACAACCAGTCGTCGGCAAGGTTTAGAACGTGGCCGGTTTGCATTCGCTTGTCAGCCGCAGTTTCGATTTGCCGAAAAGCCCAAAAGGATGTCGATACCACGACTGCGGCCAGCAACACTCCAAAGGTGATCGCCGCGACGGTTTTGTGATTGGCGGTCACGGCAATTGCTTGCAGCGTGTCTTCGCGGGTGCCGGATCCCCGTTTACGGACATGATCGAACCGTGTTCGTCCGCGTTGTGCGGGTAAAGCGTGGATATTTGACCGGTTGCAGGCATTTTTTGAACTCTGTTTACGCGCCGATATGGCCGCGAATTGAGAAGTGGGTTACAAAAGACAAATCGCGAATGCGGCAACGCCACAAACCATGCGGCGTTCGGCACCAAGAATGCATGCGCTGCCAGTGCTGTCTGTGCGCTGGGCATTTATCGCTGTGCATTTATGTCCCGACAGAATCCTCCAATAGGCTGTCAGCCACCATCTTAGAGCTTGGCCTGCCCGAAACAGTGCGGTATCGCACATAAGCAGCGGAATTCACGATGGCGATCCCATCTCTGGCCTGCGCCCAAATGGGCTGGCCTCATAGGGAGACGGGGGAATTCGTCGGCATACGACTACAACCAAATTCGCAAAAGTCCTACACGCGTGTAAGAACCGACCGATGAACGATGCGGGCGTTGCGGCGTAATGTTGAATGGCTGGAAATGTCTGGCCATTGACGCGCTGCGGCGCAACGAAAAGGATTCAATGCAACTTCTCGATTACCCGCGCGAACGCGCGGCCAAACCCACGATGCGTCACCGGCTCGGCCAGACCAATCCTGATCCTGTCAAGCCGTTGCGAGCTCCTTTTGGAAATATGCCCATGTCCTCACCCCACAGTCCAAAACAGAATCATCTCCTCGCGGCACTGCCGGACGCAGAATACGAGCGCCTCGCCCCCCATCTGGAACTGGTGCCGATGCCGCTGGGTGAGGCGCTTTACGAGTCCGGCGGACGCTTGCAACATGTGTATTTCCCGACCACCTCGATCGTCTCGCTCCTGTATGTCATGGAAGACGGTGCCTCAACGGAAATTGCCGTGGTCGGCAATGAAGGCATTCTGGGCATTGCACTATTCATGGGCGGCGAAACCACCCCCAGCCGCGGCGTGGTATTGAGTGCGGGCTATGGCTATCGCCTGAAAGCGCGCCTGCTGAAAGAGGAATTCAGCCGCGCCGGGCCGCTGTTTCATTTGCTGCTGCGTTACACGCAGGCACTGATCACGCAAATGGCACAGACCGCCGTTTGCAATCGGCACCATTCGGTCGAGCAGCAACTATGCCGCTGGCTGTTGCGCAGCCTTGATCGGTTGTCCACGCATGAGATGACGATGACGCAGGAGTTGATCGCGACCATGCTGGGCGTGCGCCGCGAAGGCATCACCGAGGCGGCCGGCAACTTGCAGCGCGCCGGTCTGATCCGCTATAGCCGTGGCCACATTACCGTGCTGGATCGGATGCGGCTGGAGAATGAATCCTGCGAGTGTTATGCGGTGGTGAAAAAAGAATTCAACCGCCTGCTATCGGATATTCCCAAGGGCAATCCGTATCGATCGACGGCACGGGTGTACGCCTGATCGCGCCGCCATTCTTGTTGTCTGTGCTTCATGGCACACGGTTAAACCCCTGACATCCCGGAAAACTGGCGGTAGGATGGGTGGAGCGAAGCGATACCCATCGTCCTTGTGAGCAGGCATGATGGGTATCGCTGCGCTCCACCCATCCTGCAAAACTTGCTCCGTGCGTTTGCCTATCACTCATATCACTGGCTGATATCGCAAATCATCATCACCAATGTTCCACCGTCATGCGAAGGTTGCGCACGCCACTGGACGTCGGCCGAAAACGTTGACGCATTCATGCGCCGCAGTTGGTATTGACGGGAATTTTTTGCAGGTTCGCCGCCGATGATTCGATCAAAGTGTTGTTCAAATTCCGTACGTGAACCGGCGCCCAGATCGACCGGATCCAGCATCAGCAATTGTTTGCGGGTATATCCAAACATGCGGCATGCGGTGTCGTTCACATCGATGATCTTCATGTCCGCCCGCGAGAACAGCAGAATCGCGTCGCGCATGTTGTCGGCGGCAAGTCGAAATCGCCGCGCATCGAGTTCGGCGCGGGTACGCTCGGTGACATCGGTGCCGACCCCGCGATAGCCGGTGAAGTGCCCGGCAGCGTCGAAGGTCGGTTCACCGCTGACCTGGAGAAAACTGTTCGATCCATCGGCATTGGTGCGGCGGTAGGCAAAATCGACGAACGGCCGCCTAAGCGCCACATTTTCGGCCAGCGCCACACGTTCGGCGTCGTTGGCGAGGCCCTCCAATCCCATTCCGCGCATTTCCGGTGCCGCACCGGACACCTCCGTGAATTTGCCGCGCTCATCCTGTTGCCAATACCAATCGGAGGCGAGTTCGGTCAGGCTGCGAAAGCGCGCCTCGCTGGCACGCAGCTCAGCCGTTCGACTTTGCACCATCAACTCCAGATCGTGATTGACGGTTTCCAGTTTCTTGTACAACAACCGCACTTCGAGCATATTGTGGATGCGCGTCTTGAGTTCGACCACATCGAACGGTTTGCTGACAAAATCCATGGCACCGGTCCACAGTGCGCGCAACTTGAGATTCGGCGCCGCCGTGATGGCAAGTACCGAGCAATAGCTGTCTTTCTCGATCGCCTTGAGCCCTTCCAGCACCTCGAATCCATCCATGCCAGGCATCTGCAAATCGAGCAGGATCAGATCAAAGTCGTGCTTGCGATGCAGGCCGCAGACTTCCCGCGGATCCATCGTCGAGGCAACATGGAGATAGCCCGCCTGACTCAGCATTTGCTTGAGCAGGAGAACGTTTGATTCCCGATCATCGACGATGAGAATTTTTGCGGCAAGAATATCCGGGGGCGTGACCAACATTTCATTTCCTCTTGTGCCGATTTGCCCAATGGCGGGTGGGATGGGTTATGACCCCACACTGTTCGCTTTTTCCCCGTTCGCCCTGAGCTTGTCGAAGGGCCTCGTGCATCCAGCCCTTCGACAAGCTCAGGGCGAACGGGGAATTTTGGCGATATCCACAGTATTGGGTTAAGCCCCACGCCGAATTGATTCTGCGCGTCACGCGCAATGGTGTCGGTTCGCCAACGCACACACGGTGCGTACCTACAACTCAAATACGCATCCTTCAATACCCGGCGAAACCACGTAGGCCGGTTTGGTCGCATCGATCGCCTCGTTCAACAGCTTGTCCAAATCGGCATCGGTATGGTCGGGGTCATGATGGAAAGGCACCAGTCGTTTCACGCCGGCCAGTGTGCCGAAATCCAGCGTCTGATCAATCGAGCTATGCCCCCAGCCGCAGTGGCAGGCGTATTCGGTGGCGCTGTATTGGCTGTCGTGAATCAGCAAATCCGCGTCGCGTGCCAGCGTTCCGCCAGAGGTCCACTCGCGCGGCAACGACGGAAAATGCTGGGCACCCAAGGCCGGCTCGTGATCGGGCAGATAAGTGAGCACGCGGCCGCGCGGTGAGACGATTCGATAGCCCAGCGTCGGGCCGGGATGACATACCAGCGCCGAGGAGACGCGGAACTCGCCGATGTCGGCGTCGGTACGCGGCTCATCGTGAAACACCAGCTTGCACGCGAGCTCACTTAACCGTACTGGGAACAACGGCGGCGAGAGATAGCGCTTCAGCCG
>JANOKK010000242.1:0-7460 GCA_031419255.1 Betaproteobacteria bacterium | reverse complement strand
GGCGGTATGACGCATCCGGCGCGTACCCCGGATGTCAATAAACAGGTACCGCCGGATCGACATGTTTCGACCAGGCGTCAATACCACCCTGCAAATTATGCATGTTGGCGAATCCCATGCGCGTCAGGAATGCGACGACTTGCAGACTTCGCACCCCGTGATGACAAATAACGACCGTGGGATGCGTGCGATCCAATGCTTCAGCCACGGCGGGAATCTGCTGCATCGGTACGTTTTCGCTGCCTTCTATCTTGGCGATTTGCAATTCCCACGGCTCGCGCACGTCCAATAGACGGGGTCGAGCATCGCCCGCATCCGCCAGCGCGGTCTTGAGTTGCTGGACGGAGATCTCATTCAAGGGTGCCATGCTAAAACGCGAAGCGCGAAGGATTGGCGGCGTGAATCAGCGGCGGTATCACGGTTTCAAACAGTTCAACCGACGTGAATTGCGCGTCGCCGGTGTGGGTGAACAGCGTCGCCTTCATGACGGGCGCATCGCCCGTCACCGCAAACAAACGACCGTGCGCGGCGAGTGTCTCAAGGAATGCCGGCGGCAATATTGGGGTCGAACCGGTTAAGACGATGACATCGAACAAGTCGCCGCCAGCAATGAAAGGTCGCGGTGACGCGGCCGCATCGCCGACCTGCAATCTCACGTTGTGAATGCCCGCGAACGCCAGTTTTTCTGCGGCATCGTCGGAGAGATCCTGAAAATATTCGATGCTGGTCACGTGGGCGGACGATTTGGCGAGCAGCGCGGTCAGATAGCCGCTGCCGGTGCCGATCTCCAGCACACGGTCGGTAGGCTTTATGCCGAGTTCCTGCAAGATGCGCGCTTCAAGTTTCGGCGACAGCATTGATTGATCAAAGCCGAGGGGGATTTCCATGTCGGTGAATGCGATCGCGCGGTACGCGACCGGCACGAAATCCTCGCGTTTGAGCTTGAACAACAGATCGAGCACCGTCGGGTCCAGCACCTCCCACGGGCGGATCTGCTGTTCAACCATATTGAAGCGGGCTTGTTCGAAATCCATAATTGAGCACCTTCCGGGAAGTCCGTGATTTTAGCAAACGTGCGCGCTACTTTTGCGGGCTTTCGCGAACGGCCAAACCATTGAGCAGCATGTCGGTGATGGTGGCGATGTATTTTTCCGGATCGATCTGATGATCGACGCACGGCGCAAAGGAATGTTTCCACAGCATCATCATCACCATCGGCGCGCAGGATATGCGGCCTGAATATTCGTGGTTCACATCGCGGAATTCGCCACGCGCGATGCCGCGCTGGATCGCATGATCCAGCAGTGCGTGGCTGCGCTGGATGACTTCATCGTGATAGAAACGCGCGAGCTCGGGAAAATTGCCGGCCTCGGCGATGATGAGTTTGGTCATTCCCGCCTGATCGGTGGCGCCAACCTGCACCCACCAGCGGCGGAATATTTCGCGGATCAAATCTGCGGAGCTGCCATCGAATGATTCGAGAAATTGCTCGGCTTCGGCGAGGGGCGCCACATAACCTTCACGGATCACCGCCTTGAAAAGATCTTCCTTGCTGGCGAAATAAAGATACAACGTGCCCTTCGATACCCCGGCGCGTTTGGCAACATCATCCAGGCGTGTGGCGGCGAAACCGCGTTCGATGAACAACTCCAGCGCGGCCGCCGCGAGTTCCCCCGGGCGGGCGTCTTTGCGGCGCTCCCAGCGGGGTTCAATAACTTTTGCGGGCAAGGACATGGATTGTCTGAATTCGTAAATGACTAATGGGTCATTAAGATCCTCGCAGTCGACATCGGCGTCAAGTAGGCTGCAACCGCGGCGTCAAATTGACCCGGTTGGTTTGCCTATGCCGCCAGTATGAAGTAAGGTGTGTTCATCGCTAGGGGTTCCCAGCCACCTTTTCCGGCAACGCGTTTTTGCGTTGCGATTCCTCACCCTCTCCCTCGGGAGAAGGCCGGGATGAGGGGAAGTGGCGTTGGGATGAGAGACACCCTCGAACCTGAACCGGCTGATACCGGCGTAGGAAAGCGAAGAAGATAGTGGGTTGTCCTATCCCTTCGCGCTTCCGCATTATCCATTGGAGCGCAACATGAACGCAGTCGTTAAACCCCTATCCACTAAGCCCGCAAAGTTTCTGGAATCCACTGCCCATGTCGATGAAGCGGCGGTCCAGCCCTTGCCCAATTCGCGCAAGATTTACATCGAAGGTTCACGCCCCGACATCCGCGTACCGATGCGCGAAATTTCGCAATCCGATACGCCCACGGGAATGGGCGGTGAAAAAAATCCGCCGATTTTTGTTTATGACACGTCCGGGCCTTATACCGACCCGAAGGTGAAAATCGACATCCGCTCCGGCCTAGCCCCTTTGCGTGAAAAATGGATTGCCGAACGCAACGACACCGAAATGTTGCCGAGCATCACCTCGCAATACGGCCTTGCGCGCTTGCACGATCCGAAACTCGCCGAGATGCGCTTCAATCTGAAACGCCATCCACGTCGCGCCAAGAGTGGCAAAAACGTGTCGCAAATGCATTACGCGCGCCAAGGCATCATCACGCCGGAAATGGAATTCATCGCCATTCGCGAAAATCAGCGCCGCGATGGCTTATCGGAATTACTCACCAAACAACATCCCGGCGAATCCTTCGGCGCCTCGATCCCGAAAGTGATGACGCCAGAATTCGTTCGCGATGAAGTCGCGCGCGGCCGCGCCATCATCCCCAACAACATCAATCACCCGGAAACCGAGCCGATGATCATCGGTCGCAATTTCCTGGTGAAGATCAACGCCAACATCGGTAATTCCGCGCTGTCCTCGTCGATTCATGAGGAAGTGGAAAAAATGACCTGGTCCACGCGCTGGGGCGGCGACACCGTGATGGATTTGTCGACGGGAAAGAACATTCACGAAACCCGCGAATGGATCATCCGCAATTCACCCGTGCCGATTGGCACCGTGCCGATTTATCAGGCGCTGGAAAAAGTCGATGGCAAGGCCGAAGACCTGACGTGGGACATTTTCAAAGACACGTTGATCGAGCAGGCCGAGCAAGGTGTGGACTACTTCACCATCCACGCCGGCGTGCTGCTGCGCTACATTCCGATGACCGCGAACCGCATGACCGGCATCGTCTCGCGCGGCGGCTCGATCATGGCCAAGTGGTGCCTCGCGCATCACACCGAATCGTTTTTGTACACGCACTTCGAAGATATCTGCGAAATCATGAAAGCGTATGACGTGTCGTTTTCGCTGGGTGATGGCTTGCGTCCCGGCTCCGGTTACGACGCCAACGACGAAGCGCAAATTGGAGAGCTGAAAACGCTGGGCGAACTCACCAAAGTTGCATGGCAGCACGACGTGCAAACCATGATCGAGGGCCCCGGCCACGTGCCCATGCATCTCATCAAAGAAAACATGGATTTGCAGTTGAAGTATTGCCACGAGGCACCGTTCTATACGCTCGGGCCACTAACGACCGATATCGCGCCCGGCTACGATCACATAACCTCGGCAATCGGTGCGGCGATGATCGGCTGGTACGGCACTGCGATGCTTTGCTATGTGACACCGAAAGAGCACTTGGGACTGCCGGACAAAAACGACGTGAAAGACGGCATCATGGCCTACAAGATTGCGGCGCATGCGGCCGACTTGGCAAAGGGGCACCCCGGCGCGCAAATCCGCGACAACGCGTTATCGAAGGCGCGCTTCGAGTTCCGATGGGACGACCAATTCAACCTCGGTCTCGACCCCGAAAAGGCCAAGGAATTCCACGATGAAACGCTGCCGCAGGAAGGTGCCAAACTCGCCCACTTCTGCTCGATGTGCGGCCCGCATTTTTGCTCGATGAAAATCTCGCAGGACGTGCGGGATTTTGCGAAGGCAGAGGGATTGAGTGATGAGGCGGCGTTGAAGAAGGGGATGGAGGTTAAGGCGGTGGAGTTTGTGAAGAAGGGGGCGGAGATTTATCACAAGGCGTAGCGTCGACATTTCACACGGATAATTGCGTTGCCAATCCAAAGCAAAAGCGAAATTGACAGGCTTGGCGTTCGGCTGCGGGAGTCTGTTTCGCCCGACGATTTGCGCCTCCTTGATTCATATCGCCTGAGTTTTGCGCCCATCTATGCGGAGGTGGTTCAAGCAATCACATCAACGACGGGAATAGACGTAAGCGGGCGGCCGGCCAAATCAACAACCGCCATTGTGGATAAACTGTCACGCGAATCAATACGCTTATCACAAATGCAGGATATCGCTGGGTGTCGAATTGTCGTTGCGGACATGGAGACCCAAAACACCTTGGCCGCAAAGCTGAGCGCACTTTTCACCGACGCGGTTATTTCCGATAGGCGCGAAAAGCCAAGTCACGGCTACCGCGCTATGCATATTATTGTGCGTCAAGCGAGTCACACAGTGGAAATTCAGATTCGCACGCAACTTCAACACCTATGGGCGGAACACTCCGAAAAACTCGCCGACAAATTCGGTGTCGCCGTCAAGTATGGTGGTGGCCCCGCGAAAATTCGACAGCGGTTGGACGCGCTATCAAAGGGAATCGGATTTGTCGAGCATCTAGAGACAAAAGCCGTGAACACCAATCCCGAAGCTGGGCGTATGATAATTTCAAACTTAAAATCCGACGTGCAGGCAGCACTTGCCGACCTACTATTGAATGCGGGGTGAACTGTGATTTTCTTGGTGGAGTATGACCGCGATACCGGTACGCTCGTAAAACTACTTTCATTCTCGAATAGCAGGCGTTCCGATGCCACGCGCGCGCGCCTCGATCTGGAATTGCTCCAGATGAAATCCAACCTGACGCATGAAATCGTTATCCTTGAAGCGGCATCCGAAGGGCATTTGCGGAAGACCCATCGCCGTTATTTTGAACCGATCCAAACGCTGGCCGATCCAGAGGCGTCCATTTTCGTGTCCAAGGCTGCGTGAATGATGCCTGCCTTGCAATGTAAGCCATGCCCATCAACATCGACAACCTGAAAGAACCCGAACTGATCGACCTGAACAACCGCATCGTGGCGCGGCTGAAGTTCCTGCGCGAAATGCGCGCGCATGCATCGATGCTGGAGTTCAGCATTGGCGAGCGGGTTTCTTTCGAGCCAGATGGTCACGGCGTCTTGTACGGAATCATCACCAAGTACAACCGGAAATCCGTTACCGTCATAGCTGAAAATGGCCAGCAATGGCGTGTGGCGCCGGGGCTGCTGCGCAGAGTCAGGCCGGATTCACCTTCCTCGATCGCGGGCAAGGTCATTGACCTGCACAAGAAATGAGCACCTCGATTTAGTCCTTGCATAGGTAAGTGGCAATGAGCGTCGATTCATGGTCTGGCGGCGAAAAGAAGATCGCGCGGCGCGCCTTTGATGCCGCGCTGGAGAAAGAGTTTGCGGCGTTGATTGTGCAGATCAAAGAAATGACCGCGACGCTCGCGACGCCGACGGACACCTGGGACATGCATCATTTTTTGTCCGGCCGCCTGCGCGAAATAGAACGCAAATATGACTACCGTTATTCCCAACTCATCGTGGTATTTGGTCGCCTGATGCGCGAGGGCTGGATCACGGAAAGTGAACTCGAAGGATTGAAAATCGACAAAATCGAGATGATCCGGCATGTCGCGTCGATTTGAGATCGCGCGCGCGGTTAGGTTGGAACATCAAACGAGATAAGTTGCGCGCAATCGCCGTGCGACGTTTGGTAAGGGGGAAATGCGCATCCCGACACTTCAGACCCGTTGCGCACAAGCGCGTCTCACCATGCATCCGCTTCCGCATTAAACTCCCCCAATGACGGATGAAATCATTTCTTTGAAACGCTGGGAACGCATCGCCGATACGCTCGTGTTTGTCGACGGCATGTTTCCAGTCGACGCCGTGTTCGAAGCGCGGGATTTTTGGCCGGAGGTGCGCGCCGGATTCCTGCTCGAGCTCACCCTGGCGGTGGCCGATCCGGAGGACGCGATCGTCTCTGAAAACATGTTGCCCATTTATGCGATGTATCTGGCCGCTGAAAAACGCGACACGGCATTTGCGCCCGTCCTGCTTGATCTGCTGAAGTTGCCGCCCGACACAATCGACGAACTCTTCGGCGAGACTGCGTTGGCGGACGGTCTTCCGCAAAGTCTTGCCGCGGTCTGGCAAGGCAGCGACGAGCCCCTTCGCGCGGTGGCGCAGGACGAACGCCTTGATGACTATGTGCGCCTCGCCGCAGTTGAGACGATGAAGGCCCGCGTCATGGAGGGCGACGCCGATCACGCTGTGTTCACGGAATTTGTTTATTCGCTGCTCCAAAAAGCCGCACTGTCGCTGCCGCCGCCTGCGTCGCGCGTAGGTGCCAAAACGAAGTTTGAGCATTACGACGAGTTTTTCAATTTGGTCTTGATGATCCTCGCTGAACTGGGCGCGACACAATACTGGCCGCAGATCGAAGAATGGCATCGCGCCGGCTTGATCGACCCAATATTGGAAGATCTGAACGGCCTGCACAAGACAGTGTTCGCCTCCGCCGAGGAACGACGCGCGCTCATGTTCAAGCCTTGCTACATTCGCGACACCGTGGCGGAAATGTCAGGCTGGGCATGTTTCAACGAACCCGAACCCACTGACACTTACACTCGCGCGCAACCGAAAATCGGCCGCAACGATGCCTGCCCGTGCGGCAGCGGAAAGAAATTCAAGAAGTGTTGCGGCGCGAACTTGTAGCGACGAATTAACGTTGTTGGCCGAGCGCCGCAGTTGTCATTGGGCCGCCTCAATCTTCGCCGGCTTAAGCGTCACCGAAGTCGTTTCAGCAGCAGAAAACACTATCAACTGCCGTCGACAAGGCTATCGCCGAATACCGCAACAAGAGCGTCGTGGATATTTATCGGCCGAAGGTGGTTGAGCTGGGCAAGAAACGCATGGACAGCAAGGTGGTGTCATCGGACAAGATGAAGTTGGAGATGCGCATGCGCGATTTCATACAATCACTGGACGGCAAAGTTCGCGTGCCTTTGATGCCGGAGTCGATCCAGAATAATTTCCAGTCGATTGCCGGCGACATCGATGCTGCCATTCGACTCTCCGCGCCGGCGGCGCCGGGCAAGTAGCGCGCAGCGCTTTCATAGAATAACAACGTAAATAGCAAGCACTGGTGCGCTTTCCGGAGCACAAATGCCCGGAGAGCCGCGCTGATGCTTGAGTCTGTTCAGTAGAGTCACTAGTGTCCCAACGTTTCATCGAAAGTGTGGCGTAAGTTGATGATTTGTTTATCGATATTGGGTCATTTTTTTGTCCACGATGTCGATTTTGGGTTGGCATTGGCCCATGCTCGGAGACCGTTTTTCGTCCTCGAGGGATGCCATGCGAGAGAGCCAACTGGTTTTTGCCCAAGTTGTACAGCATCTTCCGTTGATGGCATTTTCGCGGATGGTGGAACAGCGCCGCGCGCAGCACAAAGTCAA
>JANOKK010000241.1:0-2371 GCA_031419255.1 Betaproteobacteria bacterium | reverse complement strand
GCCGGCGGTTGCGACAAAATCCGCCCGCGCCCCCTAGTCTCCCCGCTTGATTCGCACCGCGTGTGCCTTTGCGGCACGCGGCTCGCGAAATGCATTGCGCCGAATGTAGGTCCCGCGGCGGATGCTCAATTTCCATTATCTAGAATCTTGCCGCCTCGCGGCAAAAAAACTAACGAAAGTGCCACATGTTCGACACGTGCCTGAAATCCATCTTTGGTAGCCGCAACGAGCGCCTCCTCAAGCAATACCGCAAGACAGTCGTCAAAATCAACGCGCTCGAACCCGCGACCCAGAAACTGAGCGACGCCGAACTGCGCGCGAAGACCGATGAATTCAAGTCGCGGCACGAAAAGGGCGAAACGCTCGATCAACTACTGCCCGAAGCGTTTGCGGTGGTGCGCGAAGCGGGCATTCGTTCGCTCGGCATGCGTCATTTCGATGTGCAATTGATCGGCGGCATGGTGCTGCACGATGGGCGTATCGCCGAAATGCGCACCGGCGAAGGAAAGACGCTGATGGCCACGCTGCCGTCATACCTGAAC
This sequence comes from Betaproteobacteria bacterium, assembly GCA_031419255.1. GTDB lineage: Bacteria > Pseudomonadota > Gammaproteobacteria > Burkholderiales > Usitatibacteraceae > UKL13-2. The sequence goes on along the minus strand of JANOKK010000241.1, from coordinate 1,829 downwards.
GCGATCTCCGGCAAGGGCGTGCATATCGTCACCGTGAACGATTACCTCGCGCAACGCGATTCGGAATGGATGGGGCGCCTGCATTCGTTTCTGGGGCTGACGGTCGGCTGCAATCTTTCACAGATGCCGCACGACGACAAGCAGAAAGCCTTCGCCGCCGACATCACCTACGGCACCAACAACGAATTCGGCTTCGATTATTTGCGCGACAACATGGTCACGCAAATAACCGAGCGCGTCATGCGTGGCCTCAATTTCGCCATCGTCGATGAAGTCGATTCGATCCTGATCGACGAAGCGCGCACCCCGCTCATCATTTCAGGTCAGGCCGAAGACTCGACCGCGCTGTATCAAAAAATAAACCTGTTGGTGCCAAGCCTCATCGCGCAGGCCGACGAAAAAGCGCCCGGCGACTATTGGGTGGATCTGAAGCAGCATTCGGTTCTGCTCTCCGAAGACGGGCATGAGCACGCTGAAGAATTGATGACGAAAAACGGCATGCTGCCTGAGGGGGCGTCGTTGTACGACCCATCGAACATCATGCTCATGCATCACCTCTACGCGGCCGTGCGCGCGCACGCGCTCTACCACCGCGATCAGCATTACGTGGTGCAAAACGGTGAAGTCGTGATCGTCGATGAATTCACTGGCCGCATGATGTCCGGCCGTCGTTGGTCCGATGGATTGCATCAGGCGGTGGAAGCCAAGGAAGGCGTGAAGATTCAAAACGAATCGCAGACGCTGGCCTCGATCACGTTCCAGAATTATTTCCGTTTGTACAAGCGCCTCTCCGGCATGACCGGTACGGCCGATACCGAAGCCTTCGAGTTCCAGCATATTTACACCCTCGAAACCGTGATCATTCCGCCTAACACACAGATGATTCGCAAAGACAATAACGATCTGGTCTATATCACCGAAAAAGAAAAACACGCGGCGATCGTGATGGACGTGAAAGATTGTTTCGAGCGTGGCCAGCCGGTGTTGCTTGGCACGACCTCGATTGAAAATTCGGAATTGCTTTCCGAGTTGCTGAAAAAGGAAAAACTGCCGCACGAAGTGCTGAACGCGAAACAGCACGCACGCGAAGCCGAAATCATCGCGCAGGCCGGTGCCCTGCACGCGATCACCATTGCCACCAACATGGCCGGCCGCGGCACCGATATTGTGCTGGGCGGCAATCCGGATAAAGGTATCCGTGCTGTCGAGACTGACGAGAATCTGTCGGCAGAGGAGCGGCATAGAAATGTCGCCGAGCTGAAAGCAATCTGGCAGCCGCTGCACGACAAAGTCGTCTCGGTCGGCGGCCTGCATATCGTCGGCTCCGAACGCCATGAATCGCGCCGCATCGACAATCAATTGCGTGGCCGAGCGGGGCGCCAGGGCGATCCGGGATCCTCGCGTTTTTACCTTTCCTTTGAAGACCCGCTGCTGAAAATTTTCGCCGGCGACAAGCTCAAAGCCATCATGGCGCGCCTGAAAATTCCCGAGGGTGAAGCCATCGAAGCCGGCATGGTATCGCGCTCGATCGAGAACGCGCAGCGCAAAGTGGAAGCACGCAACTTCGATATCCGCAAGCAGTTGCTTGAATACGATGACGTCGCCAATGATCAGCGCAAAGTCATCTATCAGCAGCGCAACGAGTTGCTCGATGCCGATGATATTTCGGAGACCATCACCAACATGCGCGGCGGTGTGATGCAAAGCACGGTGGAACAATTTGTGCCGCCGGAAAGTGTCGAAGAGCAATGGGATATTCCCGCACTCACACGTGCGCTGTCGGCGGATTTCGGCTTGAAGGTGCCAATCGATGAATGGTTGAAGAGCGA
>JANOKK010000240.1:0-1088 GCA_031419255.1 Betaproteobacteria bacterium | reverse complement strand
GCGAAAAATTCGGCGCGCTCGACAAGCGCGGTCAACTGATTCGCGGCTGGATCGAGGATGCGCTCGGCGTCAATACGGAAATTTCCTACAAGAACATTCCGTTTTTCTGGACCACCGACGGCTGGGGCATGCTCGTTCATTCCACCGGCATGGTGCGCCACGGCGTGGGTTATGCGCAGTGGTCGCATCGGAGCTATGTGGCTGAAGTCGACGACGATGCGCTGGATATTTTTCTGTTCGCAGGTAACCCGGCATCGATTATCGATCAATATGCCGCGCTGACGGGCCGCCCCGCGCAGCCGCCGTTGTGGGGCTACGGCATGTGGCTGTCGCGCGCGTATTACAAAACGCCGCAAGAGGCGATCGATGTCGCCGCCGACATGCGCCGGCGGGAAATCCCCTGCGATGTCATCACACTCGATGGCCGCGCTGCGTGGGAAGTGAAAACGCGCTTCACCTTCGATTGGGACAAGAGCCGATTCGACAATCCCCGAAAAACGCTCGCGACATTGAAGAGTTGCGACCTCAAAATCTGCGTGTGGGAATATCCCTACGTGTCGATTCACAGTCCGCTGTTCAATGAACTCGCAGCCAAAGGATGGCTGCTGAAAAACGCCGATGGCAGCGCGGCCGTGTTCGAGTGGGAACGGGAGGCAGGTGCGGTGAAAGACAGCCCAATTCTTTCGGTGCTGACGCCACTGCCGGCTTCGGGCATCCTGGATTTCACTGTTGCCGACGCCTCGCGCTATTGGGCCGAACGGCACAACGCCCTGTTCGACGATGGCGTAGACGTGATGAAAACCGATTTCGGCGAGCAGGTACGCAATGACATGATTGCGTCCAACGGCGACACCGGCAGGCATTTGCACAACGTATATCCGCTGCTCTATAACCGTTGCGTGTTTGATGCCACGCAGCGCTACAGCGGCGTGATCTGGGGCTGTTTGGCGCTGTCGGCACTGTCCACCGTGGCGGCTTGGTGGGCCGTGCGGCCCCAGGCCGCGCAAAACACCGCAGGCCAGGCAAACACCACAAACGGTTAAGTCCGGGTCGCCGCCACGGTCCCCGTCAAGCCATCGCGCAACGCC
>JANOKK010000239.1:0-1567 GCA_031419255.1 Betaproteobacteria bacterium | reverse complement strand
GCCAGTACTTCCTGCGTGGCCGGATTGATGACATCTTTCCAGACTTGCGTTTTGGATTCGACAAACTTTCCGTTGATCAGAAGTTTGACGGTAACAGGCGTGGCGGGTTGGGCTTTGAGCACGGCGGACATGATGGTTTCCCTGTGGTTCGTTCTACGAGGTTCGTTCAAGGCACATTTTGCGTCGCATTGCCAATGGCGCGCATTGATGTTACGCAGACTGCCATTATAGGAGTTGGTCGTGATTGGTGATGAAAAAGCTGGCGTACCAAGAACCAGCATCCATAAGGTTCTTCGAGGCATATGCCTCGGAACGCCGCGCCAGTGCTTGGGTTTTCCATTCGGGTACTTCAATTTACTCCTTTTGTGTCTCCCCGGACTTGTTCCGGGGGAGAGTCGGCGGTTTCGCAGAGCGTGCTCTGCGGCCGGCGAGCGCAAATCCAATGCAGCGGATTGGCCCAATTTTCATCGCAATTCAACGGGCTACAAAAATTGGGGTCCGGCATTCGCCGGTACGACAAGGGTTGATAAAAGTAACCAGTTCGCTCTCGCAAAAAAAATTGACGCGCCAAGAATGTGATTTGACGCACACATGTTCGCGAGAATGGACAGGTTCTTGGCCCTGTTGCAAATTGACACACCTTGCCGGTCAACCGAATTCCTTGCCGCGCCGTTTTTCGGGCGCATCCCCACTTTCTTTAATGGAGCCCTTACATGAAATCGATTTTTGCCGTTGCCGTTCTCTCCACGCTGGGCGTTGGCGTCAATGCGTCTGCCGCTGAATATGCCGATGTGGCCACCGTCATTTCATCGACGCCAGTCTACGAGCGCATGTCCGCACCGCGTCGGGAATGCTTCACCGAACAAGTCTCCACGTACGATGAGCGCCGCGTGCGCCGCGTGCAGCCGGATTCATACAACGAATCGCGCAACGTCGTGAGTTCAGGCAGCAGCCGCGAAAGTACCGGCGCGGGCACTGTGCTGGGTGCGATTATCGGCGGCGTGGTGGGCCACCAATTCGGCAATAGTTCCGGCGGACGAGATCGTGGCACGGCGGCAGGTGCAGTGATCGGTGGTTTGATCGGGCACAGCATCGAAAATGACAATCGCAGCAGTGGTTCATACGGCGACAGCAACTACCGCCGCGCGGCCTACGATACCGAGCGTGTGCCGGTCACCCGCGATGTGCAGCGTTGCAATGTCGTCAATGATTACCGCGAAGAAGTGCGCGGCTACGATGTGCGCTATCGCTACGGCAATCGCGAATACACGACGCGACTCGCTTACGATCCGGGTCAGACGATGCCAGTGAGTGTGGAAGTGCGGCCCAGCAATCGCGCGCCTTCGCCTTCGTATGGAAATCGCTACTAGCCGTTCACACTTTGCCGTAAAGTGCGGGTAGACCAAACTGATCCGTTCTCCCTGAGGTATCGAAGGGCTACGATCCAAGCGGCCCTTCGATACCTCAGGGAGAACGGTACCAAAACTAATAGCGTTGATCCCAGCAGAACAAACGCCGCTCAATTGGGCGGCGTTTTTTAGGAGTGGTGTCATCCTGAGCGTAGCGA
>JANOKK010000238.1:0-7560 GCA_031419255.1 Betaproteobacteria bacterium | reverse complement strand
GCGACATCATGCAAGTGCAGATTTCACAGCGAATTTCGCAGGCTTTCGATGCGCCGCCGATCAATCTCTATCGCGCGTTGCGATCGATCAATCCATCGCCCTATATGTTTTTTTTCAACATGGGCGATTTTCAAATCGTCGGCGCGTCACCGGAAATTCTGGTGCGCCAGGAGGGCAAGAAAATCACCGTGCGTCCGATCGCGGGTACGCGCAAACGCGGCGCCACGCCAGAGCGCGATCATGAGCTCGAAGAAGAATTGCGCAATGATCCCAAGGAGCTCGCCGAGCATTTGATGTTGATCGATCTGGGGCGAAACGATTTGGGCCGCGTCGCCAAAACCGGCAGCGTGAAAGTGACCGAGCAATTCGTGGTCGAGCGTTACTCGCATGTGATGCATTTGGTGTCAAACGTCGATGCCGAAATTCGCGACGATGTTGGCCCCATCGACTTGCTGCGCGCCACCTTTCCCGCCGGTACCGTGACCGGCACACCGAAAGTGCGCGCGATGGAAATCATCGATGAACTCGAGCCGAGCAAGCGCGGTGTCTACGCGGGTGCTGCGGGATATCTCGGCTTCAACGGCAATATGGATCTGGCGATTTCGATTCGCACCGGGGTGGTGAAGGATGGAAAACTCTACGTCCAGGCAGCGGCCGGAATCGTCGCCGATTCGGTTGCTGAGCTTGAGTGGCAGGAAACCGAAAACAAGGCGCGCGCCTTGTTGCGCGCAGCCGAGATGGTCGCCGCCGGCATCGATACCAACCCATCGTGAGGAGATAAATCATGCTGCTCATGATCGACAATTACGATTCCTTCACCTTCAATCTCGTCCAGTACTTCGGCGAACTGGGCGAGGATGTGGTGGTCAAGCGTAACGATGAAATTTCGATCGCGGACATCGCCAAACTCGCCCCCGCACGAATTGTCATTTCGCCCGGCCCGTGCGCGCCGCTGCAAGCGGGCATCTCGGTGCCGGTCGTCGAGAAATTTGCCGGCAAGATTCCAATTCTTGGCGTTTGCCTCGGGCATCAATGCATCGGCCAGGCGTATGGCGGCAGAATCATCCATGCGCGCGCACTGATGCATGGCAAGACCTCATCGCTGACGCATTCCGGCAAAGGCGTTTTCGCCGGATTGCCTTCTCCGTATCGCATCACGCGCTATCACTCGCTGGCCATTGAGCGCGATAGTTTGCCGGATTGCCTTGAAATCACCGCATGGACCGATGACGGAGAAATCATGGGCGTGCGCCACCAATCGCTACCCATCGAAGGCGTACAGTTTCATCCCGAATCGATCATGACCGAGCACGGTCATGCGTTATTGAAAAATTTTCTGAATGTGAAGGTGTGACGATGTTTAGCCCGCAAGAAGCCATTAATCGGTTATCTGACAAACGCGAAATCTTTTTTGATGAAATGGTCGATTTGTTTCGTCAGGTCATGGAGGGCAAAGTCTCGCCGGTTCAGTTGTCGGCGATCCTGATGGGTTTGCATGTTAAATCCGAATCCGTTTCCGAGATTGCCGCGGCAGCGCAGGTGATGCGCGAATTCGCGACCAAAGTTGATGTCGCTGGCTTGCCGAATCTGGTCGATACCTGCGGCACCGGCGGCGACAAGGCGCACACCTTCAATATTTCCACTGCGGCGGCTTTTGTGGCGGCGGCGGCGGGTGCAAGAGTTGCCAAGCATGGAGGCCGCTCGGTGTCGTCGCAATCCGGCAGTGCGGACGTGCTTGAAACACTCGGCGTAAATGTAAATTTGACCGCCGCGCAAGTGGCGACCAGCATCAAGCAGGTGGGACTCGGTTTCATGTTCGCGCCCAATCATCATCCCGCGATGAAGTACGCGGCGCCGGTGAGGAAGGAACTTGGCATGCGCACCATCCTGAATATTCTCGGCCCACTGACCAATCCCGCCGGCGCACCCAATCAAGTGATGGGCGTATTTCACGCGGATCTGGTCGGTATCCAGGCGCGCGTGTTAAAAGAGCTCGGCTCGACGCATGTGATGATTGTGCATGGCGAGGATGGCCTGGATGAAATTACCCTTAGCGGCCCGACGCTGGTTGCGGAATTGAAGCGCGGATTCATTACCGAATTCAAGATTGAACCCAAGCAATTCGGCATGGATACCGCGCCGATCGAGGCCCTGACCGCCGCCGACAAAGATGCCTCGGCAAAAATGGTGCGCGCGGTACTCGACAATCAGCCGGGACCCACGCGCGATATCGTGTTGTTAAATGCAGGCGCCGCAATTTACGTCTCTGGCGTGGCGAGTGACTTGTGGGGCGGCGTTGCCAAGGCACGGGATGCGATTGAATCGGGCGGCGCACGCAAAAAGTTGGACGAGTTGATTGCGTTTACGTCGTCGATGCCGGCGCAATGAGCGACATACTGCAGAAAATTCTCGCGACCAAACGCCGCGAAGTTGCGAACGCCAAAGCAGCCAATGCGATCGAGTTGCTGCATGAGCGCGTCGCGTCGGCGTCACCCGTTCGCGATTTTGTCGGCGCGATCCGCGCGCGGCATGCGAAGGGCGACGTGGCCGTCATCGCGGAAATCAAACGAGCAAGTCCCAGTGCGGGGGAATTCCGCGCCAAACTTGGTGGCGACTTTGACCCTGCCGCGTTTGCGCAAAACTATGAAAACCACGGTGCAGCGTGCCTGTCGGTATTGACTGACCGCGAGTACTTTCAGGGATCGACTGAGGATTTGGTTTCGGCTCGCGCGGCATGCAATTTGCCGGTATTGCGCAAGGATTTCATTGTCGACGCATATCAAATCGTTGAAGCGCGCGCGATGGGCGCGGACGCGGTGCTGTTCATCATCGGCGACGTTGAAATCGAATTGTTCCTTGAATGGGAAGCACTGGCGACGTCATTGGGTCTCGCAATACTCGCGGAATCGCACAATGAGCAGGAGCTTTTGCAGGCGCTGCAACTCAAAACGCCCCTGATCGGCGTCAATAACAGGGATTTGACGAGTTTCAGGACGAACATCGCCACCACCCTTCGTTTGAAGGAACTGATTCCCCCAGGTCGGTACCTGATCAGCGAGAGCGGCATCGATAGCGCCGACATCGCGCAACAATTGACGGACTGTGGGGTACGTAGCTTTCTGGTCGGTGGTGCGCTGATGGCCCAGGCAGATCCGGGAGCGGGGTTAACGCGACTTTTCCCGACCTTGAATAAATGACCTTGCCGTGACAATTTTTGCATTTGTTGCAAAAACACAACATGTGGGATGTCGGCCCGTCAATTTCACCGTGAGCACTTGAGCTAAGCGGCCAAGTTTGGCAATATGCGTCTAGCTTCTCATTGGAATTCTGCATTTGCATGTTCGATGACTCGGGAAAAGCTGCGCGAACGCTTAGAATTGCATCTTTGTCTTTGCAGTACCCGAAATAAAGAATTAGAAAGCCTCAAATTAACCAAAGGAGATTTGTGATGAATAAGAAATTGATTGTCCTCGCCATTGCGGGTGCAACGTTTGCCCCGGCGGTCATGGCGCAATCGGCCAATCCGGTGACGCTTTATGGCCGCATCTGGGTGATGGCCAATAGCTTGAAGGCGAGTGGAGCCGCTGTTCCGCTGGCAACGCGCACCACGGTGACCGATAACTCATCACTGATCGGATTTCGCGGCACGGAAGATCTGGGTGGCGGGTTGAAGGCGTTTTTCCAGCTTGAGTCAGGCACGCCACCTGACGCAGGCGGCGGCAACTTTGCCACCCGCAATAGCGGTGTTGGCCTCACAGGTGGCTTCGGTACAATTCTGTTGGGCCAATGGGATAGCCCGATGAAGCTCTCGGCAATTTTTGTCGATCCGTTTGGTCAAAACACCATCGGCGGCCAAATCAGCGTCATCAACACCGGTTCGTTCAACCGTCGCGAAAGCAACATGATCCAGTACTGGACACCGACAATGAGCGGTTTTTCTGCTCGGTTCATGTACGGCGCGAACGAAGCAAAAACGGCAACGGCCAGTCCATCGACGGTCGGTTTTTACGTCGACTACGCGAGTGGCCCGTTCCGCATCAACTATGGCAACCAAAAGCATAAAGACCTGCGTGGCACGACGGTTACTGCCGGCATCACCGAGAAGCAACAGAACTTGGCGGCCAGCTTCGTATTTGGCCCGATCAAGATCGCTGCGTTGACGCAGAAAGCGGAACTGACAAATCTGACTGATCGCAAGGCAAACCAGGTGGCCATCACCTACACGGCGGGTATGCATGCGTTTCATGCAACGGCTGCAAAACTCAAAAATGGCGTTGCTGCAACGGCCGTGCAACCGGAATCGAAACTCTCGGCGATTGGCTATGACTATAGCTTCTCGAAGAGAACCACATTCATGGCGCGATATGCCTCGATGAAGAACAACGGCGCAGGTACCGCGTCATTGACCGACGCACAGTTGCCGGCGATTGCGGCTGGCAATGATCCGAAGGGTTTTGGCGCAGGTTTCCGCCACACGTTCTAAATCGTTTTTCTCGCGATACCAAAACGGGCACCTTCGGGTGCCCGTTTTGTTTCTATAATCACACCATGAATCTGCTTGATCGTCTGATTTGCGAACTCGATACCGCCTTGCGTACGGTGTTCGCGAAGCCACATGCCGAGCGTCGCATTCCGGTGCCGAGCCTGACACCAATCGGTGACGGCAATGCGCTCGCCAAGTCTGATTCGATTCGTCTCATGCGCATCAATCATTGCGGTGAAGTGTGCGCGCAGGCGCTCTATCAGGGTCAGGCGCTGGTCGCCCAGAACCCAAAGGTGCGGAAACTGCTCTTGGACGCCGCGCGAGAAGAGCACGACCATCTCGCTTGGTGCGACGTCCGACTAACCGCGCTGGATGGGCGCAGCAGTTACCTGAGTCCATTGTTTTACGCGGGAGCCTTCGGCATGGGTGTCGCATCCGGACTGTTGGGCGATAAATGGAGCATGGGATTTCTGGTCGAGACCGAACGCCAGGTCGAAGCGCATTTGCACGATCATCTAGATCGGATTTCGCCTGCGGATACTGAAAGCCGCGCGATTCTCGAAGCCATGCGCGACGACGAAATTCGGCATGGACAGGCGGGCATCGAACATGGTGCCGCGCCGTTGCCAGCGCCGGTAAAAGCCGCCATGCGAGGTTTTTCCAAAGTCATGACCGGAGCGACCTATTGGGTTTGAGTGCCGTTGGTTATTGTTTTGCTTCAACTACCTACAAAAAACTGTCATCCTGAGCGCAGCGATGGATCTCGTCCAACTATGACAAGCTCCTTCACTGCGTTCAGGATCACAAAAAAATTTGCCGTCCCTGAATGTGGAAACTGTACCCGTAGGGTGGACTTGTCCGCCGACGCTGCCCAGAATCAGATTGGTTTGGGCGTTTCCAAAATCTCAACGTCATGCGTCACCTGCGCCGTTTTCGCCATCATGGCTGTCGCGGAACAATAAATATCGGCAGATAACTTGATCGCGCGCTCGACCTTCTCGTGATTCAAACCGTCCCCCGTTACAATGTAGTGAAAGTGAATGGACGTGAACACCTTCGGGTCAGTGAGCGCACGCTCTGCCGTAACATCAACGACGCAATCCGTGACCTGCTGACGTCCCTTTTTGAGAATCAGTATCACATCGATAGCACTGCATCCCCCGGTTCCCATCAACACCGTTTCCATCGGGCGCGGGCCCAGATTTTTCCCGCCGACCTCGGGCGAGCCATCCATCACGAGCGTATGGCCGCTTTCCGTTTTGCCCGAGAAAGCAACATTTTCGATCCATTTGATCTGTACTTTCACGCACTTGCTCCGTTTTCCGGTTGAATTCACCAGTATAGCCAACACGCCACCGCAGACGGTTCTTGATGTCGCCTCGTGCATTGCACACGAACCGAATTTGACACGGAGTGCTTGAATTTATTATAATTTCCAGTTCCGCCAGGTACCCCCGTTTGCTTGGCGAGCAGCAACGACGGGATTTTTCTCCGCGACGCACGCGAGGCGCGTCGGCAACGCGGAAAACCGCCGGTCGTTAACCAGTACACGGTCCGCCGTTCAAGACGTTTCAATTGTCCGGCGGCAATACACAAGCGAGCATAGCAATGAAAACCTTTTCCGCGAAACCGCATGAAGTTGTCCACGCGTGGCTGCACGTCGACGCGACAGACAAAATCCTCGGCCGCCTGGCATCAGAAGTCGCACTTCGACTGCGCGGCAAGCACAAGCCCGAGTACACGCCGCACGTCGATACCGGTGATTTCATCGTCGTCACCAATGTCGAAAAACTGCGTGTCACCGGCAACAAAGCCGAAGACAAAAAGTATTTCCGCCATACCGGTTATCCCGGCGGCATTTATGAAACCAATTTCACCAAGTTGCAGGCAAAACATCCTGAGCGCGTGCTTGAAAAAGCCGTCAAAGGCATGTTGCCCAAGGGCCCGTTGGGCTATGCGATGATCAAGAAGCTGAAGGTTTATGCGGGTAGCACGCATCCTCACAGCGCCCAGCAACCCCAAGAACTCAAGATCTAAGGAACCGAGACAATGGTCGGTAAATATCATTACGGAACCGGGCGTCGCAAGAGCTCGGTCGCACGCGTATTCATGAAGCCCGGCAAGGGCGACATCGTGGTCAACGACAAACCGCTCGACATCTATTTTTCGCGCGAAACCGGTCGCATGGTCGTGCGTCAACCACTGGAATTGGTCGGCAGTGTCGACAAATTCGACATCATGGTCAACGTGTTCGGCGGTGGCGAATCAGGCCAGGCCGGTGCCGTGCGCCACGGCATTACCCGCGCACTGCTGGATTACGATGCAACCTTGAAGCCGGTGTTGTCGAAAGCCGGATTCGTGACCCGCGATGCGCGTGAAGTCGAACGTAAAAAGGTCGGCTTGCACAAAGCCCGCCGTCGCAAGCAATTCTCGAAGCGCTAGCCGGTTATTGCGCGACCCGAAGGAAAAAGCCGCAATTTGCGGCTTTTTTCCCATTCTGGAACCGCCAACAACATGGAAACCACGACAATGTTTTGGCCAAACCGATGCTAAGCGAGTTCAAACTCCGCGGTACGTGGCGAAAAATTCGCTCAAAAATCGGCATACGCTCCGAAAAAGTGGCGATTCGCATGCACACGCCGTGGTACGTGAAATTCGGCGGCTATGGTCTGATGATGGGCGTTGCTGCGGCGGTTGCGTGGTATCTGGTCGATAACAGCTACAAAATTACCGGTTTCAACCGCGAAGAAGCCAAGACCGAAATCGCGAAACTCACGGTCGAAAATGAGCGTCTGAAACGTGAATTTGCGCTGACGAAAACCTTGCTGAATGAACGCGAGAGTCAGCTGAGTGTCGAAAAGGCGTCTCAGGCGGAATTTACCAAAAACCTCGCGCAGTTGCAGGAAGAAAACGCCGGGCTGAAGGAAGACCTTGGATTTCTTCGCAATATCATGTCGACGGGTAGCGTGCCGGAAGGGCTTGCAATCACCAATCTCAAAGTAGAAGCCGACGCATTACCCAATGAATACCGCTACCGCCTGTTGCTGACCCAGGGCGGCCAGCGAAAGCAGGATTTC
>JANOKK010000237.1:0-2542 GCA_031419255.1 Betaproteobacteria bacterium | reverse complement strand
CCTCGCGTTGCAGGACACATGGTCGGTGAATTCAAACCTCACGCTGCAATACGGGATTCGTATCGACACGCCGCGCATGCCGCAGGCGCCGCGCCGAAATGCCGCGGCGGCCGCACCCGCGATCGCGGGCAACCCGGTGGGCACGGTACGCCAGACCGGTGGTTTCGGTTTGGACAATACCAATACACTTGAGGGTCAGGATTTGGTTCAGCCGCGCTTCGGCTTCAACTATACGTTCGACAGTGCGCGCCCGATGCAACTGCGCGGCGGCGCGGGACTGTTCCAGGGAGCGGCCGCAACGGTGTGGTTATCGAACATCTATTCCAATACCGGCGTGGCGACCCGTGTGGTCGGCTGTGGTACGCAGGGCTTCGCCCCATGTCCGCCAGCCGGTGGCATTTTCAGCGCGGACCCTGCGACTCAGATCACCAACTTCGCCGGTGCAGCGCCAGCGGCAAACGTCGACTTTCTCGAGCCCGGGCTGGGGCAGCCGTCGGTATGGAAGGCCAATCTGGCCTTTGAACACGAATTGCCGTTTGCCGGTATTGTGGCGAGCATTGAGTTCCTCTATACCAAGACCAAGACCGGGCTGTATTACGAGCACTTGAACCTCGGCGGGCCCACCCGCTTCGGCACCGATGGTCGCGAACTGTTCTACACCGAAACGGCCTATAACCCGGCCTGCTGGTCCGCCGCCGGCACCCGATCGACAACCGGAACAGTCTGTAGCGTGAACAATCGCACGCGTGCGCTGAGCAATGCATCTTTCAACGATGTGTTGGTCGCGAGAAAATCTTCGCTGGGTGGCGGCAACCTCGTGACCGTTTCCTTTAGCGGGAAATTTCAGAAGGACTTGAACTGGTCGCTGGCCTACACATACACTAACGCCAAGGAAGTAAGCGGGTTGACTTCCTCGGTGTCGAATTCGAATTGGCGGGCGCGTTCTATCCTGAATCCGAACGAGATTACCGAGGCCAATTCCGCGTACCTGGTAAAGGATCGCCTCAATGGCTCGATGAACTGGGAACGTAGTTTTTTCAAGGGTTACAAAACGCGCTTTGGATTGTTTTACGAAGGCCGTACCGGCAAGCCCTATAGCTGGACATTTGTCAACGACGCCAATGGTGATGGTATCGGCGGTAATGATTTGATGTATATCCCGAAGGCGCCGAATTCCGGCGAAGTGGTCTTCCTGGGTGACACGCCTGCCGATAGAAGCAATGAAAGCCGTTTCTGGACTATCGTCAACGCTCACGCCGGCCTCCGCGAGAATGCCGGTCAAGTCGTCAAGCGAAACGAAAACTTTTCGCCCTGGTCGCACAGCATTGATGGCCGTTTCAGCCAGGAATTCCCTGCCTTCTTCAAGGGGCATAAGGCGGTTTTCGTGCTCGATATTCTCAACATCGCCAATTTGCTCAATAAAAAATGGGGCCACATCGACGAGGTCGCGTTCAATGCGTTTGGCGGTCTGCCGCGCGGGTTCGTCAATTTTGTCGGCCTGGATCCCTCTGGAAAGTACATGTATAGCGTGAGAACGGCTGCGGATGATCTTACGACGCGCCAGTTGCGTGGCGAATCGCAGTGGGCCATGCAAGCCACATTCCGCTACGAGTTCTGATTTCAGCTTTTCGCGACGCGGAAAACGGCCAGTGGCGACACTGGCCGTTTTTTTGTCCGTCCACAACACGCGTAAATCGCGACGCCACGGACTCGCCAAACGCCACGGGAATGCAGGGTAGCTTCGCACTCAACGGTATAATTAGCCTGTGAAGCAACTCGTTTTGGATCTCATTCCCACACCGGCCCCAAGTCTCGCCAATTTTGTCGCGGGCCAGAACGCCGAGGCGCTTGCCGCCATTCGCTCAATCATCGATTCGACGCCGGGAATTGCCGCCAAAGTCATCTTTTTGTGGGGTGGACCGGGCAGCGGTAAATCGCACTTGATCAGCGCTTGTACGGGTGCCGGGCTCTCGCCATTTGACGCCACCGGCGTGTTGGCGGCAGCGCACCGTTATGCCGTCGACAATGCGCAATTACTGAAGGACGAGGCGCAGCAAGTGTTGTTCGACCTGATCAATCGTCAGCATTGGTCCACCGGCGCGCTGATCGCCACGGGCGACGTGGCGCCCCGCGATCTTGCGTTGCGCCGCGATCTGGCGTCGCGGCTGGGCAGCGGATGGGTGTTTCAATTGCATCCACTCACCGATGCCGAAAAAGCCGACGCCTTGCATGCGCACGCGAAGAGCCGCGGATTTCTGTTGCGCGAGACGGTGGTGGATTATCTGTTGCGCCATTCGCGCCGCGACATGGCCTCGCTGATCCAGATGCTCGACGCGCTCGATCAATATTCGCTTGAAACCGGGCGCGAAATCACGTTGCCGCTGTTAAAGGAAATGTCGCAGCCTTCGCTGGTGTGATGCCGAATCGACTTTGAAAAATCGCTCAAATTCCCGTCAATCCGGCGCAGGCCGGAATCCAGTCCGCCGTATGAGTCAGACTTTGGGTGGACTGGATCCCGGCCTGCGCCGGGATGACGGAGGCG
>JANOKK010000236.1:0-3364 GCA_031419255.1 Betaproteobacteria bacterium | reverse complement strand
TGTTGCCGGTTTACGGCAAGTATGAATGTCTCTTCAAACAGGAATTCAGCGTGCAAGGTGTCATCGTGAATCGGCAGAGCGAGTACGGCGGCATCGAGCTCGCCGTCGTGCAGGCGCTTCAACAATGTCTCAGTTTTTTCTTCGACCAGAATCAATTCGAGCTTCGGAAAACGCGCGACGATGTTCGGCACCACATGCGGCAACAAATATGGGCCCAGCGTCGGGAAGATACCGAGACGCACGGTGCCCGATTCCGGATCTTTGGCGCGCCGCGCGATCGCCTTGATTTCGTCGGCCTCGCGCAAAATCACGCGCGCTTTCGCAACGACCGCTTCGCCAACCTCGGTCAAGATTACATTGCGCGGATTGCGCTCGACCAGCGCCATGCCGATTTCGTCCTCGAACTTTTTCAGTTGCGTGGACAACGTCGGTTGCGAGACAAAGCTCGCTTCTGCGGCGCGACCGAAATGCTTGTGATCGGCCAACGCGACGAGGTAACGCAGATCGCGAAGATTCATTGTTATCCCGGTAGTCCATCGATTGGAAATTGCGATGGAATTGATGATAGCAATCAACCAGCCGAATGGCGAGTGCAGCCGTTGCCGCGATACATTCCGCGAAAAATGAAATCAGGCTAAACTTCGGCCATGCAAAAATTCGGCTTTCGCATCCAGACTCACGCGGGCATGACCGTGGAAAATCTGGTCATCCACGGCACCGATCAAGCGCAGGCGGAGGCCAAGCTACGGCAGATGTATCACCGCTGCGCAATACTCGAATGCAAAGTGGTAGATGAGTTGCCGCGCGGCGATGGTACCGATCTGGAAGGGGCGATTTCGCTGATTGTGGGAAAGGAGCGATAACAGGCACTGCGGGACAGAAACGGCATCATCCAATGTCGTTCGTTTAAGTAGCGTTCGCCCTGAGGTATCGAAGGGCATCAATGCCCTTCGATACCTCAGGGCGAACGGTGATCAATAACGTCGGTAGTAATCGAGCAAATTGCCCTACGTCCCTACGCAGCCAACGCCAGAAAATCGTTGGCCTTGAGTTCTTCGTACAACGCCTGATAATCCTGCGCGCCGCGGCTGTCGGGCGCATGCGCGAACACATCAGTTTCCGCGAACGGACTTTCCGCGATCGACACACTTTCCGCGATGCGGGTGGTACATACGTCCTGGCCGAAATGCGCACGAAACGCGGCATCGATATCCCAGGACATTTTACGGCGCGAATCGAAACGCGTGATGACGTAACGGCGCTCAATGCGCTTTTTCAATACCGGCCCAAGTGCGTTCAAGGTCTTCTCGACTTGCATCGCGCCTTTCACGGCCAGGTAATCGGCTGACACCGGCACCAGCACTTTGTCAGCCGCGAATATCGCCGACAGAGACAACACGCCGAGAAGTGGGCAGCAATCGATGATCACCGGACGCACGCCGTTCAAATTCTCGCGAATCAACGCGAGCTTGAGGCGATTCAATACATTGGGGCCTTTGCCGAATTGCGTATCGACTTTGGCCAACTCAAGATGCGCGGGAATCAGGCTCCATTGTCGCCCTGTTTCGCGCACCAGATCGCTCAACGGTTTGCTATCACGGAAAAACGCGTAGACGCTGTTGTCGCCCGTCGCAACGTCAAGACCACTTAAAGAGGAAAGATGAGCCTGCGGATCAAGATCGATTGCCAGCGGCGCTTCACCGGCGCGCGCGAGTGCTGCGGCCAGATTGAGCGCGGTGGTGGTCTTGCCGACACCACCCTTTTGATTGAAGACCGTGATACGAGGCATGATTTTTTTGCAATCAAGAATTCGACGAGCGCGCAAACAAACGCGCCCGCCAAGTTTCACAACACAGCAAGTGCCCATAATAATCACAAAATCATTGGTTTAGCAATGCTTCTTCAAGTTTGAGAAGAAATACATCGCCTAACTTTGCGCGTTTCATTCTGGTGAGCGTCACTATTTTTCTAACCGCCCGGCAATCGCGACTACCTAGCCCTAGTGGCCGCGCACTGCCAAAGCGCTATATGCTGCGGTGCCGTGATAGTATTTCCCGGTTCCACACGCCCGGCGCATTCGCTTTTTTCCTGCGCCATCCATTCGCAATTTTCCCATTGAGCCTGTCATGCCCGCACCTTTTCATTTCGCCCAAGGCGTCTCCGCCGTCGATCCTGAAATTTTCGCCGCGATCGAAAAAGAAAATCGCCGCCAGGAAGATCACATCGAGTTGATCGCATCCGAAAATTACACCAGCCCCGCCGTGATGCAGGCGCAGGGCTCGCAGTTGACCAACAAATACGCCGAGGGCTATCCCGGCAAGCGCTATTACGGTGGCTGCGACTTTGTCGATGTGGTCGAGACACTTGCGATTGATCGCGTGAAAAAATTGTTCGGTGCCGACACGCACGGCTATGCAGCAAACGTGCAACCCAATTCCGGCTCTCAAGCCAATCAGGCGGTGTATTTCGCGTGCTTGAAACCAGGCGACACGATCCTTGGCATGAGCCTCGCCATGGGCGGACATTTAACGCACGGCTCACCGGTCAACATGAGCGGTAAATGGTTCAATATCGTCAGCTACGGCCTCGATAAGGACGAGGCGATCGACTATGACGCGGTCGAGCGACTCGCGCGCGAATCGAGGCCAAAGCTGATTCTGGCTGGTGCCTCGGCCTACTCGCTGAAAATTGATTTTGAGCGTTTCGCCAGAATTTCAAAGGAAGTTGGCGCGGTGTTCATGGTCGATATGGCGCACTATGCGGGCTTGATCGCGGCGGGCGTGTATCCGAACCCGATTCCGCACGCCGATGTGGTGACATCGACCACGCACAAATCGCTGCGCGGCCCGCGCGGCGGCATCATCCTCATGAAAGCGGAATTTGAAAAACAAATCAACTCCGCAATATTTCCCGGCATTCAAGGCGGGCCGTTGATGCATGTGATTGCGGCCAAGGCGGTTGCCTTTAAAGAAGCGCTCGAACCGGAATTCAAAATCTATCAGCAGCAGGTATTGAAGAATGCCGACGTGCTGGCGAAAACGTTGATCAAGCGTGGCCTCAGAATCGTTTCTGGTCGCACCGAATCGCACGTGATGCTGGTCGACCTGCGGCCAAAGAAAATCAACGGCAAGGATGCGGAAACTGCGTTGGGGCAAGCGCACATCACAGTTAACAAAAACTCCATTCCGAACGATCCGGAAAAACCCTTTGTCACCAGTGGCATCCGCTTGGGCTCGCCCGCGATGACCACGCGAGGTTTCAAGGAGGCTGAAGCAGAATTGACCGGCAACCTGATCGCGGACGTATTTGACAGCCCGCGCGATGAGGCCAATATCGCGGCAGTACGCGAAAAAGTATCCGCGCT
>JANOKK010000235.1:0-4491 GCA_031419255.1 Betaproteobacteria bacterium | reverse complement strand
GCGAGGTTTCATTCCGCAATTCCCCCTTGTCACCCTTAGAACAAATAGCTCTTTCATCCTGAAAACAAATCCTCCTGTCATCCTGAGCATCGCGAAGGATCTTGTTGCAACGAGATCCTTCGCGATGCTCAGGATGACAGGGTGGTTTAGCAACCTCTGGAATCCGGTAGCCTGGAAAGAGCGCTGCGTACTCCGGGGCCAGCTCATGGTGAAGATCGACCCGGAATACGCTGCGCTCCTTCCGGGCTACATTTGCTGAATTGTGGCCCGCCGCGAACGCTGAGGTTGTGTGCCGGAATAGCGGCCACTTTTTGGCGGCAGAAAAAACGGCCCGAAGGCCGTTTTTTTTATGACCTTGTTGCCCGCGTATTACGATTGCGGCGTGCCTTCGGTCACCGGTGCCGGTTCCGCACGCGGCTGGCGTGCCGGCGCTTCGGTCAATGCCTTCATGCTCAGGCGCACACGACCTTTTTCATCGGCTTCCAGCACTTTGACTTTGACGATCTGGCCTTCCTTCAAATGATCCGCGACCGCATTGACGCGTTCGTGGGCGATTTGCGAAATGTGCAGGAGGCCGTCCTTGCCGGGCAGCAATTGTACGATCGCGCCGAAATCCAGCAGCCGCAATACCGGGCCTTCGTAGGTCTTGCCGACTTCAACATCCATCACGATATCTTCGATACGTTTTTTCGCGGCGGCACCGGCCTCGGATGAGACGCAGGCGATGCTGATGTTGCCGTTGTCGTCGATATCGATTTGCGTGCCGGTTTCTTTGGTGATCGCTTGAATCACGCTGCCGCCTTTGCCGATCACATCGCGAATCTTGTCGGGATTGATCTTGATCTTGATGATCTGCGGTGCGTATTGCGAGAGCGCGCCGCGTGCTGCCGGCACGGCCAATTTCATGAGCCCAAGAATGTGCATGCGGCCTTCACGCGCCTGCTTCAGCGCGACATCCATGATCTCTTTCGTGATGCCGGTGATCTTGATATCCATTTGCAGGGCGGTGATGCCTTTTTCGGTGCCCGCGACTTTGAAATCCATGTCGCCCAGATGGTCTTCATCACCGAGGATATCGGTCAGCACCGCAAAGCGATTGCCTTCCTTGATCAGGCCCATCGCCACGCCGGCGACGTGGGATTTGATCGGCACGCCCGCATCCATCAGTGCCAGGCAGCCGCCGCAGACCGAGGCCATTGACGATGAACCGTTCGATTCGGTGATCTCGGAAACCACGCGCATCGAATAGCCGAATTCGGCTTCCGACGGCAACACCGCGATGAGCGAGCGTTTGGCAAGACGGCCATGGCCGATCTCGCGGCGCTTGGGTGAACCGACACGGCCCGTTTCGCCGGTGGAGTATGGCGGGAAGTTGTAATGGAACATGTAGCGATCGGTGTATTCACCTTGCAATGCATCGATCTTTTGCGATTCTTTCAGCGTACCCAATGTCGCGACCACGATGGCTTGCGTTTCACCGCGTGTAAACAAAACTGAGCCATGGGTGCGTGGCAATACGGAAGGGCGAATCGAGATCGGGCGGACGGTGCGGGTATCGCGGCCATCGATGCGCGGCTCGCCATTCAGGATTTGGCCGCGAACCGTTTTGGCTTCGATGTTGAACAATTGCGCAGTCACCGCATTTTTATCGGGCGCGCCTTCGGCATCGGTGCAAAGTGCCGCCACGACGCGATTCTTGATGTCGTCCAATTTTTGCGAACGCGTCGATTTTGATTTGATGCGAAACGCTTCGTTGATGTCATTGGCAGCCATTGCGTTGATCTGGTCGATCAATGATTGCGGCGGTACGGGTGCTTTCCAATCCCACGGGTCTTTGCCGGCTTCATCGGCCAATTCGAGAATGGAATTGATCGCCGCCTGGAACGCCTGATGGCCGAACATTACCGCGCCCAACATCACATCTTCTGGCAATTCATGCGCCTCGGATTCGACCATCAATACGGCCGTCTCGGTGCCTGCAACCACTAAATCGAGCAGCGAAGTTTCGAGCTCGGTCTTGGTGGGGTTGATGACGTATTGACCATCGATATAGCCGACGCGCGCAGCGCCGATCGGGCCCTCAAACGGCAGGCCGGATAATGTGACGGCAGCGGATGCGCCAATCATCGCGGGAATATCGGAGTCGACTTCCGGGTTCGACGACAAGACGGTTGCGATGATTTGTACTTCGTTGTAGAAACCATCCGGAAACAGTGGACGCAGCGGACGATCGATCAGACGCGACGTCAGAATTTCTTTTTCCGATGGCCGGCCTTCACGCTTGAAAAAGCCGCCCGGAATTTTGCCGGCGGCGAAAGTTTTTTCCTGATAGTCCACCGTCAAGGGGAAAAAATCCTGCCCTTGTTTGACGTCGGTGCGTGCCACGCACGTCACCAGTACGACGGTGTCGTCCATCGACACCAGCACGGCGCCGTCGGCTTGACGGGCAATTTCGCCGGTTTCGAGCGTCACCGTGTGGCGCCCGAATTGGAATGATTTCTTGATTGCTTTCATTGGAACTTCCCTCTTTGGTCTCGATAATTTCGCGTTGGGTTATGCGGCTTGCCGGTTGTCGGTGTTGCCATGCACAGGCAAGAAAATGAAAAAGCCCCGCTGAAGTGGAATTCAGTGGGGCTTTTTGAATGATTCAGAAAATTACTTACGCAGGCCGAGTTTATCGATCAGCGTGCGATACGTTTCAAGTTTGGTGCGCTTCAGATAATCGAGCAGGGTGCGACGCTTGCTCACCATGCGCAACAAACCGCGCCGGCCATGATGATCTTTCACATGGATTTTGAAGTGGGCAGTGAGTTCGTTGATGCGGTTGGTCAGCAATGCGACTTGTACTTCCGGCGAACCGGTATCGCCTTTTGCACGCTGGTATTGCTGCATGACGGCCTGTGAACTGGTCACGGCCGGTGCCGCTGCGGATGTTGCCATTTGAGACTCCTGTCGATTCACGTACCGTCTCGCCGATACTTGCGGCCCATGCCCCAAACGGGCGACGAGCGAAGATGCGCATTATAGGGGTTCGAGGGTCAAATTGGCAAGGAAATCGGCGGGTTTGCGTGGATTTCAACCGCGTAACGGCTTTGACGCCAAGCCGGGTCACTTCGCACTACTGCCCGTAAAGTAAAAATACTCCGTTCGCCCTGAGCCTGTCGAAGGGTCGGATGCACGAGAGACATCCGGCCCTTCGACAGGCTCAGGGCGAACGGGGAGCAATAGAACCGGTTTCGAAAGGAGGCTATGCGGACTTCGCGGGATTGGGTGTCATGAGCCGCAAGGCGGTCAACGTGGCGGATTCACGCTCTGACGCCGAAATCTGCGCCACCCCCAAAAATTCACCCACCTCCGTGTAAGTGCGGCACACGGTCGCTTCGCCAAGCGTGGCGGCCACTCGCGGCGTTTGGCCGCATTGCAGCGCCCTCGCTTGATCCGGGTTCAACGTAAGCGCCGGAAGGGCCATAGCAAGTGAATCGGCGGGAAGCAGCTTGGCGTCGCGCGCCTCTAGCGTCATTGCATCCAACTGTTCGAGTGAAATCGCGGCAGAAAGATCAAATCCGCCGGTGGTGGTTCGTGTCAATGCCGTCAGATATGCGCCACATCCGAGTACCTCCCCGACGTCCTCGGCAAGCACGCGGATATAGGTGCCTTTGCTGACCAGCGCGTCGATCACCAGCACATCGCCTTCAAGCGAAACCAACTCCAAGCGCTCGATGTGAATGTGGCGGGATTCGCGCGCTACTTCCAGCCCACGCCGCGCGAGTTTGTATAGCGGCACGCCGTCCTGCTTCAACGCGGAGTGCATTGGCGGAATTTGGGTTTGCGGGCCGATGAATTTTTCCAGCGCGTTTTTCACCATCAAGGCATCAACGTTGACAGGGCCACGGGGCGTGATTTCTCCCTCGGTGTCACCCGTGCTGGAGGTTTGCCCGAGCTTCAGCGTTGCACGGTAGCCCTTTTGCGCATCCAGCATGAATCGCGCGAATTTGGCCGCTTCACCGAAGCAAATCGGCAACAGCCCAGTTGCGAACGGATCCAGTGTGCCCGTATGGCCGGCCTTTTCGGCATTGAACAATCGCTTGGACCAGCCGACTGCGGTGCTGGAGGAAATGCCCGCGTGCTTGTTCAGTAGCAGCACGCCGTTGACCGAGCGCCTTGTAACCTTCAACCGTCGGGATGCCGGGAATCTTCCGCCACGGCATCATCGATCAGTTTTGATAACCGGACGCCGCGCTCGATCGAAGTATCGATCTCGAAATGCAGTTGCGGCACGGTACGGATAGTCAATCGATGCGCAAGTTGCGAACGCAGAAACCCTGATGCGCTTTGCAGACCAACTTGACACGATGCGACTTGCGCGTCATCGCCTAGCGAGGTAAAGAACACCTTGGCATGCGCGTTGTCGCGGGTAACTTCGACATCGGTCAAGGTCACCATGGAAACGCGCGGATCGCGCATTTCCAGGCGAATCAGCTCCGACAATTC
>JANOKK010000234.1:0-1286 GCA_031419255.1 Betaproteobacteria bacterium | reverse complement strand
GCACGATACGCTTTGCCCACCCTTCACTTCCTAAATTCAGCTTGGGCGTCGATTCATGTTCGAAATCTAGGGTGCAATTACCACCTTACCCGTCACCTTCCGCGCCGCCATATCCATCAACGCCTGCGGCGCCTCATCCAGCTTGTAGGTTTTCGAGATGCGCGGCTTCAATTTGCCTTCGCGAATCCAGCCCATCATTTCAGCGAGCCCCTTCTGGTTGTTCGCCGGTTCACGCTTGGCGAATTCACCCCAGAACACACCCACCAGCGACGCGCCTTTCAGCAGCATGAGGTTCAGCGGTAGCGCAGGAATTTCGCCATCGGCGAAACCGACCACCAGATAGCGACCGCGCCAGGCGATGGAGCGGAATGCCGGTTCCGCAAACTTGCCGCCGACTGGATCGTAGATCACGTCGGGACCGTTCTTGCCGCACGTCTGTTTAATCGCTTCGCGCAGATCGCCCTGGCTGTAATTGATGACGGCATCCGCGCCGTGCTGTGTGCAGATGGCCAATTTTTCATCAGTCGACGCGGCAGCAACCACTCGCGCGCCGATGGCCTTGCCGATTTCGACTGCGGCCAGCCCTACCCCGCCCGCTGCGCCCAGCACCAGCATGGTCTCGCCCGTCTGCAACGCGGCGCGATCGCGTACCGCGTGCCAGGAGGTTCCGTAAGCGAGCGAAAATACAGCGGCCAACTCGTAGGAAACGCCCGGCGGCATCGGCAAGGTGACAGCAGCGGGTGCGACGACTTCTTCGGCGAATCCACCGATGCCGCAAAAGCTCACGACGCGGTCGCCGGGTTTGACGTGGGTTACTCCTTCCCCAACCTCAATCACATCGCCTGAGACCTCCGCGCCAGGCGAAAATGGCAGCGGCGGCTTCATCTGGTACTTGTTCTGGATGATGAGGACGTCTGGAAAATTGACGCCGGCCGCGCGCACGCGGATTTTGACTTCGCCGGCTTTCGGTTCCGGCAGGTCGATGTCTTCAATGACCAGTGTTTCCGGCCCGCCCCATTGCTTGCATACGACTGCTTTCATGTCTTAATTTCCGCAGTAATGAATACCGCGAAACACTAACACACGATTGCGTTTTCCAACGACCTACTGCACGCCCTCATCGAGCATGATGCCCGGCGGCAGTTGCACGGTCTCGATGCCTTCTTCGTGCAGTTCGACGGCCTCGTCGCGGGAGACGCGACCGCGGATATTGCGGTGCGCCTGCTCGCCGTAATGCATCTTGCGCGCGGTTTCGGCGAAGGCACCGCCAACGTTTTCGGTATTTG
>JANOKK010000233.1:0-8627 GCA_031419255.1 Betaproteobacteria bacterium | reverse complement strand
CACACCGCCCGGCATCGCAGAACGAATTTTGGCGACGCCTTCGATGGTCGTGTCGGCGCGAATGCCCTCATCCTCGCTGGCGGTCACTTGACGTGTGCCGAGTGCGCCGGTCTTGGGATCGGGTGCACCCATCGTCACCGTCATCGGCGCGATTTCATCCTTGAATAATCCGGCCGCACGCGCAGCGGCGGCACGTTGCTGGCTCTTCACGCCGTACGCATCCTGCGATTCTTTGCTTACGCCGTAGCGCTTGGCAACGATTTCGGCTGTCTCGAGCATCGACAGGAAAAAATCCGGACGATGTTCAACCATCCACTCGTCTTTCAAATAATTCATGTTGATCGTGGCTTGCACGCACGAGATCGATTCGACATCGCCCGCGACCATCACCGGCACTTTGTCGGTGATGATGCGTTGCGCGGCGATGGCGATCGCCTGCAAACCGGAGGCGCATTGGCGATCCACCGTCGTGCCACCCGCTGTCACCGGCAGGCCCGCGCGCATGGCGGCGTAGCGACCGATGTTAAGGCCAGTCGCACCTTGAGGCAACGCGCAGCCCATGACCACGTCTTCGATCTCCGCCGGGTCAACTCCGGCGCGCTTCACCGCGTGTTCGATCGCGTGGCCGGCGAGTGTGGCACCGTGGGTCATGTTGAAACTGCCGCGCCAGGATTTGCCAAGCGGGGTGCGGGCGGTGGAGACGATTACGGCATCGGTCATGATGATTCCTTGTGGTTTGGGTTCACGGGCGCAGGCACGGACGAAGATGCGCTACGCGTTGAATGATTTACCGTTGGTAGCGAGTTTGGCAAGCAACGGTGCCACGCGCCAGAATTTATCGCCAGCGCTTTCATTGCGCGCGAAGCCTTCGATGGCACGCACCACATTCATCAGCCCGAGGCCATCGGCGTACAGCATCGGACCGCCGCGATAGGCGGGGAAGCCATAGCCGAAGATGTAGACGATATCGATATCGGAAGCGCGCTGCGCGATGCCTTCCTCGAGAATTCGCGCACCTTCATTCACCAGCGCGAACACGCAGCGTTGAACAATTTCCGTGCTGCTGATTTTGCGGGCAACGATGCCGCGCGCTTTACGATGCGCCTCAACGATTGAAGCGACCGCTGGGTCACTCTGTGCGTCGCGTCGGCCTTTTTCATAGCGATACCAGCCCGCACCGGTTTTCTGTCCGAAGCGGCCCTGTTCGCACAATGCGTCGGCAATGGCGGCCGCACCCGGCGCGTCGGTTGGATTCTCTGCGCGATGGCGTTTGCGAATCGCCCAGCCGATATCGTTGCCGGCCAAATCGCCCATGCGAAACGGCCCCATCGCCCAGCCGAATTTTTCCAACGCGCCGTCGATCTGCTCAACCGTCGCACCTTCTTCGAGCATGTTGATTGCCTCGCGCGAATAGCCGCCGATCATGCGATTGCCGATGAAGCCATCGCATACGCCGGAAATCACCGCTGTCTTGCGGATTTTTTTGGCGACTTGCATGATCGTGACGAGTACATCGTCGGCGGTCTTCGCGCCGCGCACCACTTCCAACAATTTCATCACGTTGGCCGGGCTGAAAAAATGCGCGCCGACCACGTCTTGTGGGCGTTTTGTGAATTCTGCAATCTGGTGCAGATCCAGCGTGGAGGTGTTGGAGGCGAGGATCGCGCCGGGTTTGCAGACCGCATCGAGCTTTTCAAACACCGCTTTCTTCACCCCCATTTCTTCAAACACCGCTTCGATGACCAGATCGACATTCGCGAAATCGTCATAGCTCAACGTCGGTTTCAAGAGTGCCGCCTGCGCCGCTGCCTTCTCGGCTTTCATCTTGCCCTTCTTGACGCGGCCTTCGAAGAAATCGCTAATGTGTTTGGCGCCGCGCTCGAGCGCTTCCTGTTTGGTTTCGAGAATCACGGTGGGAATTCCCGCCAGCAGAAAGTTGATCGCGATGCCACTGCCCATGGTGCCGGCGCCGATCACGCCCACACTCGCGATGGTGCGCGGCTTGACGTCATCCGCAATCCCCACCACCTTCGAGGCTTTGCGCTCCGAGAGAAACAGGTGACGAAGTGCGCGCGATTCATCGCTCATGTACAACTCGATGAACAACTTGCCCTCGACCTTGATGCCGTCATCAAAGGATTTGTTCAATGAGGCTTCAACCGCGTCAATGCATTTCAGCGGCGCGGGATAATTTTTCGACATCGCACCCACGGCGTTGCGTGCAAACATGAATAACGCGTCGGCTTTAGGATGGCTTGCTTTCAGGTCGCGCACGCGCTTCAGTGCGCGTTTTTCCGCCACCACTTTCTCAGTGAACGCCAACACGCCCGGCAACAAGTCGCCATCGATGAATTGATCGAACAGCGGCGTCGCTTTTAATAGATCCGACGGCACGGTTTCACCGGAAACAATCATATTGAGTGCCGCTTCAACGCCGATCAATCGCGGCAATCGTTGCGTGCCTCCGGCACCCGGCAGCAAACCGATTTTCACTTCCGGCAACGCGATCAACGCGCCCGACACGGCCACCCGAAAATGGCAACCAAGTGCCAACTCCAATCCGCCACCCATGCACGCGCCCCCGATGGCCGCGATCACCGGTTTCGTCGAGGATTCGACGGTATTGATGACCGTATGCAAACTGGGTTCAGCCATGGCTGAGGGTGTGCCGAATTCGCGAATATCGGCACCGCCGGAAAACGCTTTATCCGAGCCGATCAAAACGATGGCGTCGATATTGATATCGGCCTCGGCACGATGGATGTTCTCAACAATGCCGGCGCGCAGCGCGTGGCTCAGTCCATTGACCGGGGCATTGTCAAGGCGGACAACAGCAACGCGTCCGTTTATTTCGTAATGAGTATTGTTCATGGGATTCCCGGCGGGATTGAGTGAGGCAAAAAATTTGCGATCTGGCAAACGTGATGGATCGTCGCGGCGACAACAATTATCACGCAATTTGACCAGACATAAGTGTATTGAATATACCATACACTTATGTACTTTTTGTTCGCGCCAGCTTAATAGACCCGTGCAAAAAACCGCATTGCCATATTGATGCGATATCGATAATATAAGCGTATAGACGTTTATACGTACACATCTAATTCGTGTGCGCACAATGGAGGCTCTATGGATGAACTCGTACGCTGGACGGTCAAGGTGACAAAAGACACCGACGTATCACTGCGTTCGTTCCTTGCCCAGCGAGGAATGAAGAAGGGCGACCTCTCCAAATTTATCGAGCAGGCAGTGCAGAAGGCGGTGTTTTCCCAAACGGTTGCCGATATCGAAGCACGAAACTCGGCTGTTTCCAATGCCGACATTGAAGCAACCATTGATGACGCACTTCGCCAGGTGCGCGCCGAAATGTGGGGTACGCGTACAACAAAGATCGTCGCAAAGTCCACGCCGCGCGCTTAAGTCCAAGGCACGATGCGCGTAATCCTCGACACCAATATTTTGCTGTCCGCTTTTTTCAAAGCGGACTCACCGCCAAATTTGCTGGTTCATGCCTGGATCGATGGCCGGTTTGATTTGCTGTCGAGCGTTGAACAAATCGAGGAAATCACGCGCGTCGCGCGCTATCCGCAAGTCAGAAAACTGATTCATTCCGCCGAGATTGGCTGGCTCGTCAACCGGCTGCGGGATAGAGCGACATTGCTTGTCAATCTAAAAACGCCCGATGTATCGCCCGATCCAGCGGACAACTTTCTCTTCGCAATGGCCGAGGCGGGCAACGCTACTCATCTCGTCACCGGCGACAAACGCGGAGTCCTTGCGATGGGCAAATATCAGTCAGCCGAAATTGTCACCGCCCGGCAGATGGTGGAGATTCTGAGGGGCTGAGTTCAAGCGTTTACTTGTGCCATCGCCTGCCGATCGCGCTGAATCAGCTTGAAAAAGCCATATACCGCCAGCATCGGCAGCGCGAGGAAGATCACGAACGGCGCACACATGAGCAGCATCACGATGGCGACCACAAAGGCCGCGAATGTCACCGCGACGGATGCAATCAGCGCGGCACCGGCCAAGATGGCTGTCACGACCATGCCAACAATCAGCAACACTGGAATCGCGATCATCCAGCCGAAGGCCGAGTCGGAGAGATCGTGATCGTCGACCATGATCGTGGCACCTTCAAACCCATGAAATGGGCCGGAAAGAACAACAGCGGCAACGATGGCGAGCAATAGCAAGCCGGTCAGGATAAAAAAACGGCTGCGAGATGGCTGATTCATTTGGACTCCCTGCGGGTTTTGATTGCGATGAGGAGAGTTTCGTCCTGCCGCGATCAAGCAACAACGGGTTTCAGACGAAGCGCAGAAATCGTTGCGCGAGAAGCAAATTGCCGCTAGGATGTTGCATTGCAGCAACGATTTGTCAGCCACGCCGGATACCCTTCGGCCCGTCCGGAAGCTCTGCGGATCTGGTTGATCCCCCCTCATGTCGCGGCAAAGCGCCATCTGCCGAGGCAAGCGCCCACAAGGCCTGTCGCATTACCTTCGTTCACCGTTGCGCGCCGTCATGCTGCCAGCAGTGGCTTGTTGTTATGCTTTGACACGGTGCCGATATTCGCCGCCCCCTGAAAGGATTTTTCCATGAGCCTGCACCCTCCGCTCAAACAAGTCTCCCCCAGCAAAAAAATCACCTCATTCCATCCGCCGCAGCGCACATTGATGGGCCCGGGACCCTCGGATATCAATCCACGCGTATTGGCCGCGATGTCATTGCCCGCCATTGGCTATCTCGATCCGATTTTTGTCGGCATGATGGAGGAATTGAAAACGCTGCTGCGCTACGCCTACCAGACCGATAACGCGCTGACCTTTCCCGTCTCCGGCCCCGGCTCGGTCGGCATGGAAACCTGCTTTGTGAATGCGGTTTCGCCGGGCGACAAAGTAATTGTTGGCCGCAATGGTGTGTTCGGTGGCCGCATGATCGAAAACGTCGAGCGCGCGGGCGGCACCGCCATCATCGTTGACGCCGAATGGGGCGAGCCGATTGACGCGAACAAGATCGAAGACGCGTTCAAGAAAAATCCCGACACGAAAATACTGGCCTTTGTTCACGCCGAAACCTCGACCGGTTGCCAGTCGGATGCGAAAACGCTCGCGGCCATCGCGCATAAACACGACGCCGTCAGCATCGTCGATGCCGTGACCTCGCTCGGCGGTACGCCGGTGCTGGTGGATGCATGGGGCATCGATGCCATCTATTCGGCATCGCAAAAATGTATTTCCTGCACGCCAGGCTTATCACCGGTATCGTTTTCGGAACGCTTTCTGGATCGCGTCAAGACCCGCGGCGGCAAGGAAAACCGCGTGCATAGCTGGTTCATGGATCTGAATCTGGTGATGAATTATTGGGGCAACACCAATCGCACCTATCACCACACCGCGCCGACCAACAGCCTGTTTGCGTTGCATGAATCCTTGTTGGTGTTGAAGGAAGAGGGCTTGGAAAACGCGTGGGCGCGCCACCAGCGGCATCATCTGGCATTGAAGGCCGGGCTGGAAGCGATGGGCATCAAATATCTCGTCAAGGAAGGCAACCGTCTGCCGCAAATGAACGCGGTGTTCGTGCCGGAAGGACTTGCGGTTGGTGGTGAAGCGGAGGTGCGCAAGATTCTGCTCAACGAATTCAATCTCGAAATCGGTGCGGGGCTGGGACCGCTCGCCGGAAAAATTTGGCGCTTTGGGTTGATGGGGTATTCGTGCAAGGCCGAGAACGTGATGCTGTGTCTATCGGCGCTCGGTTCGGTGTTATCCGACATGGGGCTCGCCGTGAAAGTGGGCGATGCCGAAGCGGCCGCGCATCATGCGTATGCAGAGCAGCATAAGCAGGATGCGATCAAGAAGACGAAATTGGCCGCATAGTATTTGTGGCGAATAATAAAAAGCCGGGCGACGCCCGGCTTCTTTTGGTTGAATCAACTACGGTTTCTTCGGCGGCGTTTTTGCCGGCGCTTTGGCCGGTGCCTTTGCAGGCACCTTGGATTGCGTTGCCTCAGACTTTTCAGCCGCTGCCGCCACGCCCAATACCGTTGTCGTGAATCGATCCTGCAATGTCGCCTGGCCGCCGAACTTTTCCATTTCTCTACTCATCAGCTTTTCCAGCGATGCAATCCGATCCGCAGCACTCGGATGCGTGGAGTACAAAACGCTTGCAGCGCCTTCATCCTTTTGCAAATCCTGCAAGATTTGCAAAACACTCGGTAGCCCATAGGGATCGTATCCGGCACGTGCCGCCAGCACCATTCCCATCCGGTCAGCCTGTTCTTCTTCACCGCGATCGAGAGAAAACAGGATCATCTTGCGGACTTCGCCGATGCCGAGCTTCAATGCCGTCTTCGCCAGCTCGCCGCCGACACCGCCTGTTTTGACTTTGGAATCCACCACGGCCCCCGCAATGGTTGCGCCTGCCGAACCCAACTTCTGCTTTTGATACGCCTTCACATGATGCCGCTGCACCACATGGGCGATTTCATGCGCCAGCGCGCCGGCAAGTTCCGCCTCGTTTCGCATGCGAAATAGCAGGCCGGTGGTGATGTAGATTTGCCCGCCCGGTGCGGCACCGGCGTTTGGTAGCCGGGACTCGAGCACCGCAAACCGCCATGGCAAATTAGGACGTTCGGAATGCATGGCGACCCAACGGCCAACCTGATTGACATATCGCTGGACGCGTTCATTGGCGTGTAGTGGTGCCGCACCCAGTACGCCGGCCATGATGTTCTCGCCCAACTCGATTTCCTCTGGGTCGGACATCTCTTTTTGGGAGTCGGAAACGTCCTTTGCGACACTCAGTCCTGTATCGATCATCTTTCCCGCGCCCGCTCCACCGGGTACGAAGCTCGCGATCGTTGAGCCGATTGGCATGTTCTTCATGTCCGGCATGCCCGCGCAGCCGGCCAGCGTCAAGGTCGCGCACATCAACAGTGAGGTAGAAAGAACATTCTTCATTTTTTCGCTCCTTGCTTGCCGACCGCTTCAACGGCATCTTGCGCGAGATAGGCAACACTGCGGAAACCGAGGCGACCTTGGGCGGCCAGCGTCTGCGCCTGTGAACTGCTTGCTTGATAGCGCTTCAGCTTTTCAAGTTCTGCGGGATTGAGTTCGGCCCGCTCGACATCCTCCTTCGAGAAGCCGCGAATGCCCACTGTTGCCGCTTGCTTGGATTGCCCGCTGCGCTCGCGATCACCCAACAGCAATCGATTCATCGACGCCATGAATCCGCCGCCAGAGGACTGTTGCTCAACGACAACGCTGCTGCCGCCGCGAACGTGCATCATCCGCAGATAACCGGTTTTGGTGCCGACTTTCACCTGGTTCCAGGCACCATCCCGCTTCAACACCTGCACGGCAGTTCTTTCCGATAAAGACTGAATCAACATCGAGGTATCGTTGGGCGCGGCCCGCAGATCGGTGACCCTGTTGGTAACCGTTGTCTCTTGCGCCAACAAAGGTGGACACATGAATGCGCCCAAGGTGAAAGCAAAAATTGCGATGATTTTTTTCATACGCGTTCCATTTTCTCGTTGAAATCGAACATGACGCGTGCGCGGCGGGTGAAATTATTATGCAAATAGTTTCGCACAAATGGTGGCGCGACGGTGCGAGGATTTATGAACTTGATGGCAATCAAAAACAAGCACTGGCGCGTCGTTCGAAGGCGTTTATGTCGGAACGCCGCGCCAGTGCTTGCGTTTGTCGTTCTTGTAGGATGGGTAACGCTGCGCTCCACCTATCCTACGACTTCAAGAGATTCCCAGCCGCTGCCAAACCGTCGAGCACAGTCCGGCTTGATTCAACGTGTAGAAATGCAGCCCCGGCGCGCCGCCTTCGAGGAGTTTCACCGAAAGATCCGTCACCACATCAAGTCCGAAGGCGCGGATTGACGCGCTATCGTCGCCAAAGCCTTCCATTTTTCGCCGCACCCAGCGCGGAATTTCTGCGCCGCACGCATCCGAAAAGCGCGCAAGTTGCGAGAAACTCGAGATCGGCATGATGCCGGGCACGATCGGAATATTCACGCCCATCGCCTGCACTTCATCGACAAAATGAAAGTACGCGTCGGGATTGTAGAAATACTGCGTCATCGCCGAATTGGCACCCGCATCGACTTTGCGTTTGAAATTCTGCAAATCTTCCTGTGCGCGGCGCGCCTGAGGGTGGTACTCAGGATAAGCGGCGACTTCGATGTGAAAATGATCACCCGTTTCCTCGCGGATGAACGTCACCAGATCCGCAGCGTGGCGAAATTCACCCGCCACCGCCATTCCCGAAGGCAAATCGCCGCGCAGCGCGACGGTGTGCTTAATGCCCGCATCCTTGTAACGATGAATCACCGCGCGGATATTTTCGCGGGTGGAGCCAATGCAGGAAATGTGCGGTGCGGCCGCGTGGCCGGCCGCAATAATATCGAGCACCGCAGAAAGCGTTCCCTCCTGCGTGGAGCCGCCGGCGCCGAAAGTGACGGAGAAAAATGACGGATGAAACTGCGCCAGTTGTTTGACCGTGTCGCGCAGCTTAGCGGCACCCTCCGGCGTTTTAGGCGGAAAAAATTCAAATGAAAAATTTCTTGTTTCGGTCATGGAAATGTCCGGGAAAGTGCGGCAAGAAACGTCG
>JANOKK010000232.1:0-6867 GCA_031419255.1 Betaproteobacteria bacterium | reverse complement strand
GTAGGCCGGACAATCCGGTCAGGTAGCCATGTTAGTCGGCCTACCAGTCATTGCCATGTACAAATACGACCATTACGATCAAACCAATGTCGATGAACGCGTTGCCCAATTTCGCGGGCAAACGGCGCGGTTCCTCGCCGGTGAATTGAGCGAAGACGAATTCCGTCCGCTGCGTTTGCAGAATGGTCTGTACATCCAGAAACACGCGCCGATGCTTCGGGTGGCGATTCCTTACGGCATGCTTTCTTCAAAGCAAGTGCGTATGCTCGCGCACATCGCGCGCAAATACGACCGCGGCTATGGGCACTTCACCACGCGGCAGAACATTCAATTCAATTGGCCGAAACTGGAAACCGTGCCGGATATCCTCGCCGATCTCGCCAGCGTGGAAATGCACGCGATTCAGACCTCGGGCAATTGCATCCGCAACACCACATCCGATCAATTCGCCGGCATCGCTCACGATGAGTTGATCGATCCGCGCCCTTATGCCGAGTTGATTCGCCAGTGGTCGACCTTTCATCCGGAATTTGCTTACCTGCCGCGCAAATTCAAAATCGCCGTGAATGGTGCCCGCGAAGACCGCGCCGGCACGTTGTTTCACGATATCGGCGTGCATACCGTGCTTACCTCATCCGGCGAGGTCGCATTCAACATACTGGTGGGCGGTGGACTCGGCCGCACGCCGATCCTCGGTCATGTGGTGCGTGAAGCATTGCCGACGCGTCACCTCTTCACATACCTCGATGCCATCCTGCGCGTCTATAACCGCTTTGGCCGCCGCGACAATATGTACAAGGCACGCATCAAAATTCTGGTCAAGGAACTCGGGCTGGAAAACTTTCGCGCCGAAGTCGACACCGAGTGGGCACATTTAAAGGATGGCCCTTCCACCTTGACGCAGGCAGAAATTGAGCGCGTCGCAAAGCATTTTGTCGATCCGGTGTATGTAAAACTCTCGGCGATCAACGCAGAATTCGAGAAGCATCAACTCGACAACAAGGCCTTTGCACGCTGGGTCAGCCGCAATGTGTTCGGCCATAAGCAGCCCGGCTATGCGGCAGTGACGCTTTCGCTTAAAAAAACCGGCGACGCACCGGGTGATGCGACGGAGACACAACTCGATGCCGTGGCCGATCTTGCGGACGAATTCAGCTTCGGCGAAATCCGCGTTTCGCACGAGCAAAATCTGATCTTAGCCGACGTGAAAATCGGTGAACTTTTCACCGTTTGGCAGCGCGCCAAAGCGATAGGCTTTGCCACCCCCAATATCGGTCTGCTCACCGATATCATTGCCTGCCCCGGTGGCGACTTTTGCTCGCTTGCCAATGCAAAATCGATTCCAGTGGCCGAGGCGATTCAGAATCGATTCGACGATCTCGATTACCTGTTCGACATCGGCGATATCGCGGTCAATATTTCCGGTTGCATGAATGCCTGCGGTCACCATCATGTCGGGCACATCGGTATCCTCGGCGTGGATAAACAAGGCAAAGAGTTTTATCAGGTTACGATCGGCGGCTCGCAGGGGCTGGACGCCGCGCTGGGCAAAGTAATTGGCCCATCGTTTGCGCAAGATGAAATGGCAGATGTTGTTGAAAAACTGATCGGCACCTACGTTGAATTGCGGCATGAGGACGAACATTTTCTCGATACGGTCAAACGCGCGGGACTTGAGCCTTTTAAAGCAAGCGTCTACGCGAAACGCGAGAGTCGCCGCGCAGAGGAAGCGAGCAATGTCTGATGTGAGCCTCATCATCCGCGATGGCGCAATTGTTGCCGACGACTGGACATTGTTTTCCGCCAGCGATGACGCTGGTTTGGCTTCTCTTCCTGGCGGAAAAATCATCGTGCCGTTCAAGACCTGGATTGCGGAACGTGCGGCACTTGTTGAGCGCGCGGCAAATTTCCGCGCGCCGATCGGTGTGTGGATCGAGGGCGCGGATGATCCCGCCTTGCTCGCGGATTCGATTCACGAGTTCGCGTTGATCGCCGTGAATTTTCCGAAATTTACCGATGGCCGTGGCTATTCGACGGGCGCGTTGCTGCGCAGCCGCTACGGATTTAAGGGCGAATTGCGGGCGGTCGGCGATGTGTTGCGCGATCAGTTGTTCTACCTGCGCCGCGCGGGATTCAATGCGTTTGCATTGCGCGCAGGTAAAGACATTCACGATGCGTTGAACGCATTGAGCGATTTTTCGGAATCCTATCAAGGTGCCGTGGATCAACCACTGCCGCTGTTCAAACGCCGCACATCACACACCATCGAGGCCATCAATGTCTAAAGTCTTCCTCGTCGGTGCCGGCCCCGGCGCACCTGATTTGCTCACGCTGCGTGCGGCGCGATTGCTTGAGCAGGCAGACATCGTTTTCATCGATGCGCTGGTGCATCCTGATACGGTGGCACTCGCCGCGAAAGCGAGAAAAGTACTCGTCGGAAAACGCGCCGGACAAATTTCGACTGATCAGCGTTTCATCAACCGGCAATTGGTTGAGGCCGCGCGGCATCATGAAATCGTGGTGCGCCTAAAAGGTGGCGATCCGATGCTATACGGTCGCGCGCAGGAAGAAATCGACGCGCTGAACGAGGCGGGGATTGACTTTGAGGTCGTGCCCGGCATCACCGCTGCATTGGCGGCGAGCGCGTCACTCGGCATATCACTCACTCGCCGCGGTGTTGCGCGCAGTGTCGCGTTTTGTACGCCCAGCGTCGGCCCGAATGAAGTTGAAAGCGATTGGCTGGGCACCGCCGCCGCCGCCGACACCTCGATGCTCTACATGGCCGCAGGACAGGCAGCGCGGATTGCAAACGAGTTGATTCGCGCGGGTAAGTCGCCGGCAACACCAGTTGCAATTGTCGAAAACGCATCGCTCGAAAATGAGCAACGCATCTTCACGACACTCTCCGGATTGGCCGCATCGGCGATGAGTTTTTCCGGGCCTGCGTTGCTTTGCGTGGGTGAAGTATTTGCGGTTGAGTCGGAAGGTGCACAATTTGCATCGCCGACCCGTGAAAAGAAAATAGCGAACGCGACGTCGCGATGAATAGAGTAACTTAATCTTCCCGTCATTACTTTGAATATCAGAAATAGATGAGCGCCACCGAAAAATACACCGCCGAAACCATCACCGAGGTCCACACCTGGACGCCGAATCTTTTTTCGTTCAAGACGACGCGCGATCAAGGCTATCGTTTCGTACCCGGCCAGTTCGCGCGCCTCGGCGTCAAGTCAGACGATGAAATTGTCTGGCGCGCGTATTCAATTGTCTCAGCGCATCACGATGAATTCCTTGAGTTCTATTCCATCGTCGTGCCGAGTGGAAAATTCACCAGCCAATTGTCGCAATTGAAAGTCGGCGACAAGATATTCATCGAACGCAAGAGCCTCGGATTTTTGACCACCGATCGATTCGAGCTCGGCAAGGATTTGTGGATGCTCGCGACCGGCACCGGACTGGCACCATTCATTTCCATTCTCTACGATTTCAAAACTTGGGAATCCTACGAGAATCTGATTCTGGTTCACAGCGTGCGCATCGAAGATGAGCTTGCGTATCAACAAGTGATCGGCAATTTCAAACACAGTGAATATTTTGCTGAATTCGCCTCGCGCCTGCATTACGTGCAAGCGGTAACGAGAGAAAATGTGCCGGATACCTTGAACGCACGCATCACTGACCTGATTGAAAATGGCGAGCTCGAGCGCAAGGTCGGATTTCCCATCGAAGGCGAACGCTCGCGCGTGATGATTTGCGGCAATCCGGAAATGGTCGACGAGACCCGCGAGTTGCTCGTCAAACGCGGCTTAACCGTCAGCCGGCGCGGTGCGCCGGGCCACCTCGCTGTTGAAAACTACTGGTAGTTATGGAAACACCGATTAATTCCCTCGTGGGCCGCGCATCCTTGATTGGGGCGGTCTGCGGCGTTGCAAATTCTCACCCTCGCGTTGCGCAGCCTGCCCCGGCAGGTACTAAGCCGGGGACTCCAATCCGCGCCTTGCATCCCATCCCCAATCAAGGCGCGCGCCCTCACGGGGAATCAATCGGTATTTCCAAATGAACGCACCCATTCCCCGCAGTGAAGAAATCCTCGCCTCCGCCCGCGAACGTGCATTCCGCGATTCGCGGCCCTATGCCGGCCAAGTGACGCCGCAGGAGGCGCATGAATTGCTCAGCGCCGGTCGCGCCAAAATCATAGACGTGCGCTTTGCATTCGAGCACGAGTACATCGGCCGCGTGCCCGGCTCGATACTGATCCCCTGGAAAAACGCGCCCGGCGGAGAAATCAACCGCGAATTTTTGCCGGAATTGCGGCGTCAATGCGCGCTCGACGAGGTGGTGCTGCTGCTATGCCGCAGCGGTATTCGCTCGCATGCGGCGGCGGCGACGGCGACCGAAGACGGTTTCACGCAAGTATTCAATATTCAAGGCGGGTTCGAGGGCGATCTCGACGACAAGCAACAACGCAATCGTGTTGGCGGCTGGCGTCAGGCCGAGCTACCCTGGGTTCAAAGCTGAGCCACAGCGGTGGGCGCAATAAATCGCCTCGCGAATTCACCCGCTGGCAGCGGCCGCGAAATCAGGTAGCCCTGCGCCTCTTCGCATTGGTGGCTGGTGAGAAACGCCATTTGCTCCGCCGTCTCAAGCCCTTCCGCGACGACACGCATGCCGAGGTTTTTGGCGAGTCCGATGATCGCTTGCACGATCGCCGCGTCGTCGCGATCCGACACCACGCCGCGCACAAACGAGCCATCTATTTTCAGCGCATCGATCGGCAAGCGCTTCAATTGCGTGAGGCTCGAATAGCCTTTGCCGAAATCGTCGATCGCCGCGAGTACGCCGTGACCGCGCAACACATCCAGCGAAATCGTCGCGAGCAATGGATCGCTCACCACCGCCGTTTCGGTCACTTCCACCATCAACGCGTCGCCGGGCAGACCATGCGCGGCAAGCTCGGCGAGAATTTCACCGGCCAATTCGCGGCGCTTCAGTTGCACCGCCGAAAGATTGATGGCGATTTGCGGCACCGTCTTGAATTGCCCGCGCCACGCCGCGATTTGCCGGCACACCTCGCGGATCACCCACGCGCCGAGCTGATTGATGAGCCCGGATTCTTCGGCGAGCGGAATAAATTCATCCGGCGGCACCAGCCCTCGCAACGGATGACGCCAGCGCAGCAGCGCCTCGGCGCCGGTGATGCGCCGGGTAAACAAATTCTGCTTCGGCTGATAGTGAAGTTCAAACTGATTCAGCTCCACCGCGCGGTGCAATTCGCTTTCGATCGACAAACGCATCGGCGTGTCGCGGGCGAGCGTTGCCGAATAGAATTGCACACTGTTGCGACCGGCATCCTTGGCGCGATACATTGCCCAATCGGCGTGCTTGATCAGGTCCATTTCATTTTCCGCATCATGCGGAAATAATGAGACGCCAATGCTGGCGGTGACGAACATATCCTGCTCGGCCAGTCGAAACGGGCGCAGCAATAAGCGGCGCAGCTCTTCCGCGACCCGGTCGCTGCGCGTGTCATCGCCCTCAAGGCTGATCAGCAGCATGAATTCATCGCCGCCGCTGCGCGCAATGAAATCATTCGGTCCGATTGCCTGCGAAATCCGCAGCGCCACTTCCTGCAGCAACATATCGCCGGTGCTGTGGCCGAGACTCTCGTTGACGTACTTGAAGCGGTCAAGATCGAACAGCGCCACCGCCAGCGAATGATTCAATCTCCGCGCACGCGCGATTTCCGATTTGAGACGCTCCTGCAACTGGCTGCGGTTGGCGAGGCCCGTCAACACATCGTGGTTGGCCACGTAGTGCAAATGACGCTCGGCCGAGACACGTGCCGAAATATCCTGCACCAGCATCAGGTACGAGATTGCGGCACCGGACTCGCGCAACACCGAACCAAACCATTCCGTGTGCAACAATGCGCCATCTTTGCGGCGATTGCGCCACGTCGCGGTGAATCGATCCGCCTGACCGTGGTCGAAACGCAGCAACTCCTGGGCGAGCCGTGTGCGTTCGTCTTCCTCGAACAGACTCAATTCGTCCAGCGTCTTGCCGAGCGCGTCGGCTTCGATCCAGCCGAACGTATCGATTGCGCGGCCCGTCCATTGAATGACGCGCAACGCCGCATCAAGCTGGATCACCGCGAGCGGCGTATTGGCTAGATGTGAGGTCAAGGTGCCGCGTACCCGATTGAGGGTATCGGTATCCTGGACGCGTTTGGTCACATCCGCATAGACGCCGATCACGCCGTCGCAGATTGTCTCGCCGTCATCGAACGGCGCGATGGTGATGTCGATCCAGCGCGGATGATCGCCAACCTCCAGTTTGCGGCGCACTTGAACGATTTCGCCTTTGCGGGCGCGATCGCCGAAAGGCAACAAATCGTCGACGAGCGCATTGCCAAAAACCTCCGCAACATGGCGACCGACGTAATTGTCGCGGCGAAGATTGAACCAGTTGCGCAGTGCCAAATTCGCGAACCGCACGCGATAATCGCCGTCCTGCACCGACACCGCCACTGGCAGATTGTCGGCGATCAACTCTAATTGGCGTTCGGTCGCCTTGGCGTTCGATTCGGCAATCCTCAACGTTTCGATGTCGTAGCCGAATACGAATGCGCCGACGATGTTTCCAGCGGAATCGGTGTGCGGCACCGCCTCGACCTGAACCCAGCGCTCACCGCGTCCGGGATATTGCGCCCGGCGCTCATAAGAAACACGCTCGCCCTTCAAAATGCGCGGCATTACGCCATTCCAATATCGATCTAGCTCTTCTCCGGCCACCTCGCCGACCGTTCGGCCAATGAATGTCTCGCGCGGCTTGCCGACCCAGGCGCAATAGGACTTGTTGACAAATCTA
>JANOKK010000231.1:0-6735 GCA_031419255.1 Betaproteobacteria bacterium | reverse complement strand
GATTCCCGCCTGCGCGGGAACGACGGAACCTAACCAATGCTAATCAGCAAAACCCCCGCCAAAATCGTCCCCGCCATCGCCACCCCATAGCACATCACCTTCGCACCCACGCCCGCATGCACGCCCACATCATGCAGGCTGTGAAAAATCCGGTGCGCGCTGTGCCAGAGAAATAGTGAGATGACAATAATCAAAAATCCCTTTCCGGCCCAATGCTGCGTGAAGGCCAGCACCTGCCCATAGCTGAACGCATCGCGCGGCAGTCCCATCGCCAGCGGTGCCGCAATGCCGGTAATAAATACCAGCATCGCGCCGATCAGCGCCGAGAGCATGCCGCCGGCCCCAAACAAGACCCAGAATATCGGTGCGTTTGAGCGCTTCATGTTGCGATCCAACACGCGATCGCAAATACCGCCGCGCTTGAAAGTACTGCCACCGCAAGACCTGTGCGGGTGATGGTGGCCGCAGTAACGCGTGTGCCATTCACGATGATAGGCGGCAAGGTGCGCGGCATGATGTTGAACCATGTCCAGGTGTGATACAGATATGCGGCAAGGATCAGCAAATGCGCCGCAATGAAAAGCGGCTGCGTGAGAAGGTCGAGCCATCTATTCCAGGCTGCCTCGCCTTCGCTCAATGCCATCAGACTCGCTAGCAGGATAAATGCATAGGCCGCCACAAACAGTGCCGTGCCTTCATGAATCATGTATTCAATGAACCACGGATTCTTGCGCCACCATCCCTTCATCGGTCGCATGTAAGGTCGGCGAGCGCTCAAGATCTTTCCCCTCGCGGCGCGAGAAAACGCAGAAAATAATCCTTGGCGCTCTCGGTCTTGTTGATGTTCACCGCGTTGGCCGGATCGACTTTTTTTGGGCAGACTTCTGAACAGTAGCCGACCGCCGTGCAATTGAATACGCCTTCCTCGGCGTGGATCAATGCCATGCGCTCGCTGGCACCGCTATCGCGAGAATCGAGGTTGTAGCGATGTACCAACGCCACGGCAGCGGGGCCGATGAATTTTTCATTGAGGCCGTATTGCGGGCACGCCGCATAGCAGAGCAGACAATTGATGCAATCGCTGAATTGTTCATAGCGCGCCAGTTGTGCGGGTGTTTGCAGTGTTGCACCGTCCGCGGTATTTCGCGGCGTATCGGTGATGATGTAAGGCTTGATGCGCTCCAGCTTTTCGATGAAGTCATCCATGACAATGACCAGATCGCGCTCGATCGGAAAGTGCGACAGCGCTTCCACCTTCACCGGGTTCGGAAAGTAGTCGCGCAGAAATGTCTGGCACGCAAGTTTCGGCACGCCACCGATCATCATTCCGCAGCTTCCACAAATTGCCATGCGGCACGACCAGCGAAATGTGAGTGTGCCGTCGAGTTCATCTTTGATGTATTGCAAACCTTCCAGTACCGACATGTCGTCCGTAAACGGCACCATGAATTGCTGAACGAAAGGCACTTCATCCTCCGCGGGTTGATAGCGAAGTACATCGATGGCGATCATGTGGGTGGCGGCATTCATGGGTTCGCCTCGCCGGATTTTGTGGCGTCGGAACGATGGCCTGTCGCATGGATCGCTTGATCGCGAGACGCATCGCTCTCGGCTTTATCCCCGGCAGCACCATAGGCGCGAATCGCCGGCGGCGAATGAGTAATTTTCACATCACCCAATTGAATTATTGGCCGATTGACGCCGTCGTAGGTTGCCAAGGTGTGTTTCAGAAAATTGCTATCGTCACGCCCCGTAAACCCATCCAGCCGCTGGTGCGCGCCGCGAGATTCTTTACGGTTGAATGCGGAAACCGCCATCGCCTCAGCGACGTCAAGTTGATTGCCAAGTTCGATTGCGAGCAATCGCTCGGTATTAAAGACCTTTGATTGATCCTGCAATTGAACGTTGTGAAATCGCTTGCGCAACTCCGCGAGCGACTCGCAGGTGCGTTGCATTTCTTCGCCGGTGCGAAAGATGCCGCAGCCGCGCTCCATCGTTTCCGCCATCTCGCGGCGCAATGTCGAAATGCGTTCGGTGCGTTGGCCTTCGGTGCCGATGCGTGATGCATGCGCCTCGGCATCCAGCGCTCTGGCCTTTAGCCGGTTTTCATCACCACGCGTCACATGTTTCGCGAACGTCGCCGCTTCTTCGCCCGCCACTTTGCCAAACACACAAAGCTCCGCAAGTGAATTCGATCCCAGCCGGTTGGCACCGTGAATGCCCACGCTCGCGCATTCACCCACCGCGTACAAGCCCGGCAATGGCGTTGCACACTTCCCATCGACCAGTATGCCGCCCATCGTGTAATGCACGGCAGGGCGTACCGGAATCGGTGTAATCGCGGGATTGATGCCGAGAAATTGTTCGGCCATTTCATGAATTTGCGGCAGCCGCTCACGCAGTTTGTGCTCGCCCAGATGCGTGAGATCGAGATGCACGGCGCTACCGTGCGGCGTCTCGATGGTGCGGCCTTTTTGCTGTTCATGCCAGAACGCCTGGCTCAATCGGTCGCGCGGCCCGAGTTCCATCGCTTTGTTGACCGGCGTCGGCGAGGCCGGTCCCAGTCCGTAATCCTGAAGATATCGATAGCCATCCTTGTTGCGCAAAAATCCGCCTTCACCCCGGCACGCCTCGGTAAACAACAGGCCCGAACCCGGCATGCAAGTCGGATGGTATTGCACGAATTCCATATCGCGCAGCGCGACGCCATGGCGATAGGCCAGTGCCATGCCATCGCCGGTGACGATGCCACCGTTGGTGTTTTCGCGAAACACACGACCGGCACCGCCGGTCGCGATGATGACCGCTTTGGCTTCAATTGAAATGAACTCGCCCGAGGCAATCGCGATCGCGACCACTCCCTGCGCGCGTCCGTCATCCACCAGCAAATCCACGCAAAAGTATTCATCGAATCGCTTGATCGACGGATACTTGATCGAGGTTTGAAACAATGTATGCAGCATATGAAAGCCGGTACGATCGGCTGCGAACCAGGTGCGCTCGATTTTCATGCCACCGAACGCGCGCACATTGATGTGGCCGTCTTGCTTGCGGCTCCAGGGGCAGCCCCAGTGTTCGAGTTGCACCATTTCCTCGGTGCAATGCGCAACAAAATAATCGACCACATCCTGCTCGCACAACCAATCGCCGCCGGCGACGGTGTCGTGGAAGTGATGCTCAAGGCTGTCGTCGCTGCGCACAACGCCAGCAGAACCTCCTTCAGCGGCGACGGTGTGACTGCGCATTGGATAGACCTTTGAAACCAGCGCAATCGACAGCGTGGGATCGGCTTCGGCGATGGCGATCGCGGCGCGCAGTCCCGCTCCTCCCGCGCCGATGATGGCGATGTCCGCATTGAAGGCCTCCACTATTGGCTTTCTATTTTTGGCGATGTATGGA
This sequence comes from Betaproteobacteria bacterium, assembly GCA_031419255.1. Classification (GTDB taxonomy): domain Bacteria; phylum Pseudomonadota; class Gammaproteobacteria; order Burkholderiales; family Usitatibacteraceae; genus UKL13-2. The sequence goes on along the minus strand of JANOKK010000231.1, from coordinate 3,336 downwards.
GTCTGGGCAAAATGGCATTGCACAAGGTGTCTCCCCGGCGCATGCCGGGGCCCAATTCGAATTGGGTGGTGTTTTTTTCGAAAAACTTGGGCCCCGGCATGCGCCGGGGAGACATTGGTATTGTTGTCTCTCAGGGCACCAACTCACTGTACTTGGCATCCGAAGCGATCTAGTGAGTGCCATTCGGGACTGGCCAATCGATCACAAAATGTTTCGCGAAGTGCCATCAACAATGAACCCTCTAAAACTTGTGAATGTACGTAACCCCCACAAACGTCACGCTCTGATCTACCTGCTGTCGCACGCTGGTGCTATCTGCGTAGGTGAATGGCGAATTGGAGGTGCCCCAGACCCAGTCTTCGTATTTGACTTTCTGATGCGCGAGATCGAGGCGAATGTCCGATTTTTTGTTGAGCGTGTATTGGCCGTAGAAACTCACGATGGCTTTGCGAAACGTCACATCGGGTAAGCCCACTGCTGCCTGCGCAAGATTGGCGGCGCTTGGTGCCACGACCGTCAAACCCGTCTGACGGTTGCCGGCGGTGCCGGTGTTGGCGGCCACGCCGTACTTGTTGACGTCGTTGACGTAAGTGATACTCGCACCCACTTGCAGCGTAGTGCTCGCATGCCCCGCCAGCGATACGCCGAGCGCTTCGCTGCGGTTTTTCAAGTCCGCCATGTAACCGGTGCTGTGGTTGATGTGAATGGTCTGATCGGCCTGCGACGCGTAGCCGGACAGTTTCCACGTGTCAGAAATGGCGTACGCGATATCGACGCCGTAAAACGTGACACCTGAATCGCGCCAGCCTTTGCCGCCGGCCACCGGATCGAATGGCATGACATTCTTGTCCTTGCCGTCTTCAGCCATCAATTGCACGCTGAGTTGCTCGGTGGGAGACCAGTCGAGCGACACTTTCCATTTGTCGCGTTGTACGTCCGCCATTGAAAGCGGGAACGGCGTATTCGCGTTCAAGCCGAGTATGGTTTCCGGCGCAAGCACCTGACCGTAGCAAGGTAATCCGCCGCAGTAAGTGTTGATCAGGTAGGTGTTGAGCGCGTTGTTGCCGGTCGCGGTGGTCGGGTCGAGCGTGCTTAAGTTGGTCCAGTCCGAGCCGTTACGCTTGCTGCTGACAAAAGCGATGCTGCCATTGAGTGTTTCCGACATGCCGCGCCGCAGCTCGACTCGATAGCCGATCTCGTTGTTTCGTCCGCGCAGCGGGCCAAGCCCGCCAAGCGCTTCCTCCACCCTGGATTCCGGTACCAGACGTTCAACCATGCGGTAGTCCGCGCCGACGGTCACGCGAAAATGATCGGGCAGCCGATAGCTCGCTTCCAGTTTGCCGACAAGATCAGTCTTTGAAACGTGGTTGTTATTCCACACCGCACCTGGCACGCCAATCTGATTGATGTTGGTAAAGCTGGCCGGCGTGGTGGCCGGAAAAATCGCCTTGGCCTCGACGTTGTAGAGCGCATTCGGCGTTTTGTCTTCCGCGCGCAGATAGCTTATGTTGGCCAGCAGCGATAAATCGCGCATCGGCCGCGAGGTGAGACCCATCTGTGCGGCCACGGTGTCCACGCGTCCTTCAAGACTATTGGCTCCCGGCGCACTGCCGGAGAGGCCCATACTTTGGTAATTCTCATTCTGGGTGGCGCGCGTGAACGCATACTTGAACGTGGCGCGGGTCGAAGGCGTGAACGCATAATTGCCCGCCATCGAAAACTGATGCGCCTGATTGTCAGGTGGCAAGGCCATCGGCAGTTGCAGCACGTTTTGCAGGCTGGTGCCGCCACCGGCAATGATATTGGTACCGACGGCAGGATAAAGTGCGCCTACCAGCGTGCCATTGCCGCCGTAGAGGCTGTTCGGCACGATGGGGCTGATGTTGCCGTTGGCGTTTGTGTAAATCGAGCCGTAGTAGGCGGCAGACAGATTCAGCTTCCCATCGTGGAAATTCAGTTTGGCTTCAAACTGGCGGATCGTTGAATTGATCGGCTCAGGAATCATCAATATGGCGTTCTTCAGGAAATTGGCTTGATTCAGCGCCGTGGTGGTTGAGGGGCCACACACATAAACGGCGCAGTCATAGCCGCGACCCCAAAGGCGGATGCCATCCTTGTCTTCGTTCTTGACGCTGGCTTCAAATTTCAGATTGGGCGACAGCCACTTTTCCACACCGGCTGAAGTCGCCTTGCGCGCGAGCTTGAAGTCAAAATCGTTGCCTGAACCGGCGACACCGATCACCAACACCTTCGGCGTCGTCGAGCCGACACTCTGCATGCCGCTGTTAACCGTGAACGGACTATGGCGTGTGATCTCGTTGTATTCGCCGAAAATTTTCCAATCGCCCTGGCGCTGCATGAGGGCGCGGAATTCGCGGTTGTCGAGGCCCAGATTGCGGCCTTGCATGGATATCCAGGTGCCGCTGGAATTGTCGCGCGTGAGGTAATCCAGATCCAGAATCAGATAACCGCTTTCCTTGCGCATGCCGTTGTAAATGCCGAACTGCGCGCGATCCTTGCTATCGCCACTGACACCGGCCGCGCCGATGCTGACGCTGCTTTCCGGCTCCATCAGCACCTTGGCGTCATCGCTCGCTTGTGCAAATGCCTGCCCCTGTGCAGCGATGGTGGCAAGCACGGCGAGGGCAATTTTTGTGGGGCCGATGTCGAAAGATTGTGTGGACGTTTTCATCTTGTTTGTCCTTTGGCTTTGCATGAACGATCGCGGGTCAGCGCAACATGAACTGCGGTGTCGGGTTGGTCGCACTCGGATTGTTGCTGCCGTGAATTTCCGTGTGGCAATTGAGGCAGGCGCGACCTTGCGTTGCATTGGTTGTACCTTTGCCGAGACCGTTTGCATTGGTCGGAGGCGAGACCTGCGCACCCTTGATTTGCGGGATGAAGCCACCGTGCGGCGTATGGCACTGATGGCACAGGAAGGGCGGACGCGCTTTCAACATGCTTTCCACCACGGTACCGTGCGGGTTGTGGCAGTTGGAACAATCCTCGCTGACCGGCTCGTGGTTATGTACGAACGGCCCGCGCTTTTCGGCGTGGCATTGATAGCAGGTATCAACCACGGTATCGCGCTTCATCAACTTGACACCCACCGAACCATGCGCGTTATGGCAATCCGAACAGGCAACCTTGCCTTCGAGCACCGGATGACGCGATGGCCGGCTGACTTCGGCGCGCTGCTTTTTGTGGCATGCGAAACACACTTCAGGCTGCGTGCGTTTGTCGCGCACTTTGTCGTGGGCGGTGTGAACCTGATGGCATGACGTGCAGGTGACATCGCGGCTTTCGTGAATGCTGCCAGCCCAATGCGAACGCTGC